>JBBSNQ010000062.1:0-7770 GCA_038232575.1 Solirubrobacterales bacterium
CTCGCGATCCAGCTCGTGCTCGCTGCGCTCGCGTCCATGCTCACGATTCGCCGTCTGGCCGTGCCGGCGCGCCGCCTGCGCAGCGGCGAGCGGGTGGCGTAGGGAGCTCAGCCGAAGAGGCCGAGCTGATCGGCTCCGGGCACCGCGCTGCGGTCTTCGCGTTCTGCGCTGTCAGCGCGGTCTGCGCCGGCCCCGCTCGGAGGCCCCGAAGCGCTACTCGCAGCACGCGAGGCAGCGTCGTTCCCCCCGCCCGACAGCTCCCCGTCCGGACTCGCCGCGGGCGCAGCGGCCTCGAGCAGCGCCGGCAGCCGAGCGAAGTCCCGGCGGAGCTCTTCCAGGACCGCGGGCGTGCGCAGCCCGGCGGCCGGGTGAAAGAGGGGGTAGAGCTCGAGCGAGCGGCCGGCGATCGTGTGCGTCTGCGGGCTGCCGTGGACCTTCGTGATGCCCTGCTTCGCCCCGGAGAGCAAGCGCAGCGCGAAGTTGCCGAGCGTGCAGATGACGCGCGGCTCGATCAACTCGATCTGGCGCATCAGGTGCGGAGTGCACTCCTCGATCTCGTGCGGCTCCGGGTCGCGGTTGCCGGGCGGCCGGCACTTGAGCACGTTGGCTATGAACGCGTCGGAGCGCTCGAACCCGATCTCCGCGAGCAGGCGATCCAGCAGGCGGCCGGCCGCACCCACGAACGGCCTGCCCTGGCGATCCTCCTCGGCGCCGGGTGCCTCGCCGACGAACATCAGGTCCGCGTCGGCGTTGCCCGATCCGAAGACCACGTTGGTGCGGGTATCCGCAAGCGGGCAGCTTTCGCAGCGAGAGAGCTCGCGGTAGAGCTCGACGAGCTCTGCGCGCCGCTCTTCGGCGGTCCGAGCGCTCACGACAGGGAGAGTAGGGCCCAGTCGCGACGGACGCGCGGTAAGGCCTCGCCGAGCCCGGGGGACGGCGCTATGCTTTGCTGGGAATCGGCCGCTACCTCCGATGGAGCGGACCGCGTACCCAGAGCCGACCGGTATCTCGCATGCGGGAACTGGAACGGGATCGTGCCGACACCTCCCCCGATCGCCCCCGGGCACCCGCGCCGGACATGCGCCCGCACCCCCAGTCGCCCTCCGTTCAAGACGACGGGCTCGCCCCCGCAGGCAATGGAGCGAGCGGGTCGGACGGAGCGGTCAGGTCGGATGGCACACCCCGCCCGAGCATGAGCGTCGTGCGCACCGTCGCGGCACTGCGGGAGGAGCTCGCCGGCGCTCCGCGTCCGATCGGCCTCGTTCCGACGATGGGAGCACTGCACGCCGGGCATCTCTCGCTCCTGCGCCGGGCGCGCGGAGAGTGCGCCACCGCCGTCGTCTCTCTGTTCGTTAACCCCGCCCAGTTCGAGGCAGACGAGGATCTCGCCGGCTACCCCCGCGACGAGGACCGCGATCGTGAGCTCGCCGCCTTCGAAGGCGCCGACGTCCTGTTCGCGCCACCTGCTGAGGAGGTCTATCCGCCGGGCTTCGACACCCACGTCGAGGTGGGCGGCCTCACGGCGACCCTCGAGGGCGATCCGCACCACCGCGGCCCCGGGCACTTCCGCGGCGTGACGACCGTGGTCACGAAGCTCTTCAACATGGTCGCCCCGGACGTTGCCTACTTCGGCCAGAAGGACGCGCAGCAGGCGCTCGTCATCCGCAAGCTGGTACGCGATCTCGACATGGGCGTACGAATCGAGGTGGGGCCGACCGTGCGCGAGGCCGACGGGCTCGCCATGAGCTCGCGCAACGCCCGACTGGCGCCGGCTGAGCGCGAGCAGGCGCTGGCGCTCTCGCAAGCGCTGCGCGCGGCCGAGGCTGCCGTCGCCCGCGGCGAGCTTGCGGCCTCCAACGTGCTCGCGACGGCTCGCGCCGAGCTCGATGCGGCGGGCGTCGAGCCCGAGTACCTCGAGTTGCGCAGCGCCCTGGACCTCTCACCTGTCGAGCGCGTGAACGGCTCGACGCTCCTCGCCGTCGCCGCCCACATCGGGCGCGCGCGGCTGATCGACAACGCGATCCTCCGCGGGGCGAGCCTCGCCGGAGGGAACCCAGGAGGGACATGAGACGAACGATGCTCAAGTCAAAGGTCCACCGGGCGACGATCACCGGATGCGATCTCAACTATGCAGGCTCGATCACGATGGACCCCGACCTGCTCGACGCCGCCGACATCCTCGAGCACGAGCTGGTGCACGTGCTCGACATCGACAACGGCGCCCGCTTCGAGACCTACACGATCGCGGGCACGCGCGGCTCGGGCGAGGTACGGGTCAACGGCGCCGCGGCCCGTCTGGTGCACAGTGGCGATAGCGCGATCGTCATCTCCTACGCGGAGTACGACCACGAGGAGCTCGCAGCGCACGAGCCGATCGTCGTGCACGTCGACCGGGCCAACAGAGCCGTCCGCGTAGACGAGCGCGCCGCGGAGCTGCTGGTCCAGTGAGCTCGGCCCCTCGGGCAGTCGATTCCGTGACATCACCGCCCGGCGCTGGATCTCCGCCAGCGGGCGCGTCACGGGCTGGCGGGGCCTCGGCGCCGCCCGCTCGGCCGGCAGCCACCCCCCGCAAGGTCACCCTCTCGACGCTGGTCGAGAAGAAGGCGCTGGGCGAGCCGCTCGTGATGGTCACCGCCTACGACTTCCCGAGCGCGGGCGTGGCCGATGCGGCGGGCGCGGACGTCGTGCTCGTCGGGGACTCGGCGGCGATGACCGTGCTCGGCTACCCGACGACGATCCCCGTGTCCGTCGACGAGATGCTCATGCTCGCCGCGGCCGCGCGGCGGGGCGCCGATGCGCCGCTGCTCGTCGGCGACCTGCCCTTCGGCTCCTACGAGCGCTCCGATGAGCAGGCGATCGCCACCGCGCAGCGATTTGTCAAGGAGGCCGGCTGCGACGCCGTGAAGCTGGAGCGGGGCGGCACCTCCGTGGCCCGTGCGGCGGCGATCGTCGGCGCGGGCATTCCCGTCATGGGGCACGTCGGCCTCACCCCCCAGACCGCTACCGCGCTCGGCGGCTACCGCTCGCAGGGGCGCACCGCAGAGCGCGCCCTCGAGGTGGCCGAAGACGCGCTCGCACTCGAGCGCGCGGGCTGCTTCGCGATCGTCTTCGAGGCGATCCCCCACGAGCTGACCGAGGCGCTGATGCCGCGGCTGTCCGTGCCGGTGATCGGCATCGGTGCCGGGCCGGCGACCGATGGCCAGGTGCTCGTCTTCCACGACCTGCTCGGGATCTACGACGGCCACGCGGCCCGCTTCGTCAAGCGCTACGGGGATATCCGCGACGCGATGATCGCCGGCGTGCGCCGCTACGCCGATGAGGTCCGCGAGCGCGAGTACCCCGCGCCCGAGCACTGCTACACGATGGCCCCCGACGAGGCAGCGCGCCTGCGGGATCTGCTTGGCGACGCATAGCGAGCAGCTGCGGCTTTCGACCCAGGGCGACGGCGACGTCATCGAGCTCACCGCAGAGGTCGAGCGCGTCGTACGCGCTGCGGCGGTCGAGGACGGCGCGGCTGCCGTGTTCGTGCCGGGATCGACGGCCGCCGTGACTCTGATGGAGCACGAGCCGGGCGGCGTGCACGACCTGCGCGTCGCCCTCGACCGGCTGATCCCGCCGGAGGGCGACTACGAGCACAACCGCCTCAACCACGACAGCAACTCGCACGCGCACATCCGCGCCGCGATCGTCGGTCCGTCGGAGACGATCCCGATCCGGGGCGGCCGCCTCGTGACCGGCACCTGGCAGCAGATCGTGCTCGTCGACTTCGACGACCGGCCGCGCGAGCGCAGCGTCGTCGTCCAGGTGCTCTCCTAGCTAGAGCCTCTGAGCCCCGCGGGCTGCGGATGCCCCGACAGTCAACCCACCACCTCGCTGACTGACGTCACGCTCGCGTGACGGAGCTGTCGCAGTACCTCAGCGCTGGGCTGTCAGCGTCGCGCCATGCGGAACGGAGACAGCCCACCTCTCTTGGGCAGATCGTGACTGCATCGGCGTGTAACGAGACGACTCAGCAGGCGACAGAAGAGCGCAAGGCGGCGCACGGCTGCCCACGCGCCCGGCACGCGCCAGCCGCAGGTGTCGGCAGAGCGCAGAGGTCGGGCCCGGCGGCCTGAAGGAGTGATCGGGGAGCTGCCGCCCCGGGGGCCCGCGGCGGGGGCCCGCGGCGCCGGCCGGTGCGGCCTCCAGCGCCGGGTGGCTCAGCTGGACCGGATGCTCGCTCCCCCCGGGTACTCGATCTCCCTGATCACCCGCGCGGGGGCGCCCGCCGCGATCACGCGCGGCGGCAGGTCGCTCGTCACCACCGAGTTGGCGCCGATCACGCAGCGCTCGCCGATGGTGACGCCGCTCGCCACCACGCAGTTGACGCCGAACCAGCAGTTCGACCCGATCGAGACGGGCCCCTTCGAGGTGAATCCCTGCCAGGGCACCGGCTGCTCCGGATCGTCGAAGCGGTGGGCCGCATCGCTCACGAAGCAGTGATTGGCGAACATGACGTGATCGCCGATCTCGACGCGCTCGGTCGCGGCGATCATCGTGCCGAGGTTCAGGAAGCAGCCACCGCCGATCGAGACGCGCGCTCCCGCAGAGAGGGTGAGCCAGCAGCCGGGCTCGAACAGGGTGTGCGGGCCGATCTCGAGCCGACCCTCGTCGAGGCACTCGAGCAGGTTGCCGTGGACGGGGAAGCGGACGAACGCCCGTCGCCGCAGCATGTGCAGGTGGATCCGCGCCCGGTTCCAGGGCAGGGTGTTGCGCTCATACCAGCGCCACTTCTGCGCGTAGAGCGTGAGTCGTGAGTCCATCTCGGGACGCTGCCGGTGCCAAGGACGCTGCCGGCGCCAAGGGCTCTGACGGCGCCAGGGGCTCTGACGCCGCCCGGGGGTCAGACCGGCGGCGCCGGACGCCTAAGCGGCGGCAGCGACCTTCCTGCGCGGACGCGCGGAGCGGCGCCGGCCGCGGCGCTGCGGCTCGACCAGCTGCCGCAGGAAGTGCCCGGTGTGGGAGGCATCGATCCCCGCCACCTGCTCGGGGGTGCCCGCTGCGATCAGCCGGCCGCCCTCCTCGCCCCCCTCGGGACCGAGGTCGAGAATGCGGTCGGCGGTCTTGATCACGTCGAGGTTGTGCTCGATCACCACCACGGTGTTGCCCTGGTCGACGAGCCGGTCGAGCATCTCGAGCAGCCGCTGCACATCGGCGAAGTGCAGGCCCGTGGTGGGCTCGTCGAGGATGTAGAGCGTGCGCCCGGTGGCGACCTTCGCGAGCTCGGTCGCGAGCTTGACCCGCTGCGCCTCGCCGCCGGAGAGGGTCGTCGCCGGCTGCCCGAGCCGGACGTAGCTCAGCCCGACGTCGTTGAGAGCCTGCAGCCGGCGCTTGATCTTCGGTATGTGCTGGAAGAACTCGAGCGCCTCCTCCACGGGCATTCCGAGCACATCCGCGATCGTCTTGCCCTTGAAGCGCACGTCGAGCGTCTCGCGGTTGTAGCGCTTGCCATGGCACTGCTCGCACGGGACGTAAACGTCCGGCAGGAAGTGCATCTCGATCTTGATCTGGCCGTCGCCGCGGCAGACCTCGCAGCGCCCGCCCTTGACGTTGAACGAGAAGCGTCCGGGCTTGTATCCGCGTGCGCGGGAGTCCTGTGTGCGCGAGAAGAGCTCACGAATCGGATCGAACACGCCCGTGTAGGTGGCGGGGTTCGAGCGCGGCGTGCGCCCGATCGGCGACTGGTCGATGTTGATCGCCTTGTCGAGCTGGTGCAGGCCCTCGAGGCGGCGATGCGCGCCCGGACGCAGCTTCGCGCGGTGCAGGCGGTTGGCGACGCCCTTGTGCAGGATCTCGTTGACGAGCGAGGACTTGCCGGAGCCCGAGACCCCTGTGACGCAACACATGACTCCGAGGGGAACCTCGACGTCGATGTCCTGCAGGTTGTGCTGGCTCGCCCCCTCGATCCGCACGTGCCCGCTCGGTGTCCGCCGGCGCGTGGGCACCGGGATCGCGCGCTCGCCGCTCAGGTACTGACCGGTCAGCGAGCCCGGCACCGCCATCACCTGCGCGGGCGAGCCCTCCGCCACGAGATGGCCGCCGTGCTCGCCGGCTCCAGGGCCGAGATCGACGACGTGGTCGGCGGCGCGCATGGTCCCCTCGTCGTGCTCGACCACGATCACGGTGTTGCCGAGGTCGCGCAGCCGCTCGAGGGTGCCAATCAGGCGCGCGTTGTCGCGCTGATGGAGGCCGATAGAGGGCTCGTCGAGGATGTAGAGCACGCCGACGAGGCTCGAGCCGATCTGCGTCGCGAGCCGGATCCGCTGCGCCTCGCCGCCGGAGAGCGTCGCGGCCGCGCGCTCGAGCGAGAGGTAGCCGACCCCCACGCTGTCGAGGAAACGCAGACGCTCGTCGATCTCGCGCAGCACGAGCCGAGCGATCTGGCGCTCGGTCTCGGGCAGGTCGAGCCGCTCGAGCCACTCGATCGCGCGTCCGGCGGAGAGCCGCGTGAACTCGTGGATGCCGAGCCCGCCGACCTGCACGGCAAGGCTCTCGGGCCGCAGGCGCGCGCCGCCGCAGTCGGGGCACGGCCTGACCGACATGTACTCCTCGATCCGCTCACGCGAATAGTCGGACTCGGTCTCGCGGTAGCGCCGCTCGAGGCCGGTGACGATGCCCTCGAACGATGTCGTGTACGAGCGCTTGCGCCCGTAGCGGTTGCGATAGGACACATAGAGGCGATCGCCATTCGTCCCGTAGAGGAAACGCTCTCGATCCTCCTGGGCCAGCTCCTCCCAGGGCGCAGCGAGGTCGATCTCATAGCGATCGGCGATCGCCTGGGTCATCTGCTCGTAGTAGCTCGACGCCGCCGTCGACCACGGCAGAATGGCGCCTTCGCCGATCGAGAGGCTGGGATCGGGGACGACGAGGTCCGGGTCGATCTCCATCTGCGAGCCGAGCCCGCTGCAGCGCTGGCAGGCGCCGTGCGGGGAGTTGAACGAGAACATCCGCGGCTCGAGCTCCGGCATGCTCGTCCCGCATTCGAGGCAGGCGAAGCGCTCCGAGTAGACGCGTACCTCGCCGCCGGGTCCGTTCGAGGCGGAGCGCTCGCCGGCGGCCGTCTCCGGCACCAGCTCGATCTCGACCGTGCCGTCGCCGCGCGCGACCGCCGTCTCGATCGAGTCGGCGAGGCGCTTGCGCACGTCGGGGCGCATGACGAGGCGGTCCACGACGACCGCGATGTCGTGCTTGCGCTTCTTGTCGAGCACGATCTCCTCGTCGAGGCGGTGCAGCTCGCCATCGAGCTTGATGCGCGTGAAGCCCTCCCCGCGCAGCTCTTCGAGCAGCTTGCCGTACTCGCCCTTGCGGCCACGCACGACGGGCGCGAGCACCATGAAGCGCGTCCCCTGCTCGAGCGCCGTGACCTGGTCGACGATCTGGTCGGTCGACTGGGCGGCGATCGGCGTTCCGCAGTGATGGCAGTGAGGTCGGCCGATGCGCGACCAGAGCAGGCGCAGGTAGTCGTAGATCTCGGTCACCGTGCCGACCGTGGAGCGCGGGTTGCGCGAGGTCGTCTTCTGATCGATCGAGATCGCCGGGGACAGGCCTTCGATCGAGTCGACGTCGGGCTTGTCCATCTGGCCGAGGAACTGGCGTGCGTAGGCCGATAGCGACTCGACGTAGCGGCGCTGACCCTCGGCGTAGATCGTGTCGAAGGCGAGGCTCGACTTGCCCGAGCCCGAGAGCCCGGTTATGACGATCAGGGCGTTGCGCGGGAGCCTCAGGTGGAGA
>JBBSNQ010000063.1:0-7754 GCA_038232575.1 Solirubrobacterales bacterium
CCCGAGCCTAGGTTCTCCACCGACATGCTGCGCGCCAACCTCGCCGACTTCCTCGACACGCTGCTGCTGATCTACGTCGTGCTGATCATCGCGCGCATCGTGATGAGCTACTTCCAGCGCATCCCCTACAACCGCGCGCTGATGGCGGTGCTCGGTTTCGTAACCGAGGTGACCGACCCGTTCCTGCGGATCTTCCGCCGCTTCATCCCGCCCCTGCGCCTGGGCGGGATCTCGCTCGACCTGAGCCCGATCGTCGCGATCCTCGTGCTTCAGATCGTCGGCGGCATCCTGGTCGACCTGGTTCGCGGGTAGCGCCCCGGCGCGTGCGAGCATCCGTCAGCGCCTGGGCGCGCGTCATCGCCACGGTGGCCGTGGTCGCCGGGCTCGACCAGGCGACCAAGGCGCTCGCGCTCGCCAAGCTCGAGCGCGGCGAGCCCGTCAACGTCTTCTTCGGGGTCGACCTGACGCTCGTGCGCAACTCCGGCATCGCGTTCGGAGCCCTTCCGGGCCAGGGAACGACGATCGCCCTTTTGACGGGTACGGCGCTCGTGCTGCTCGTGATCTACTTCGCCCGCCACTCCACGAGGACGCACCTGTGGCTGCCCGTCGGGATGCTGCTCGGCGGGGCGCTCGGCAACCTCGTCGACCGAGCGCGTGAGGGTGCGGTGCTCGACTTCATCGATCCCGTCGCGTGGCCCGCCTTCAACCTCGCCGACGTCGCGATCGTCTGCGGTGTGCTCGGCCTGCTGTATGTAATCGAGGGGGTCGAGGAGGAGGAGGCTCCGGACGAGCAGCGGAAGGCGGACGAGGAGGAGGCGCCGGACGGGCACGCGACCGCGGCCGAGGCGGCCGACGAGCAGCAGGGTGGCGAACAGCGGCGAGGCAAAGAGCCGACGGCAAACGCCCGCTGCCAATGAGCCGCGAGATCGAGCTCGTAGCGGCCAACGAGCACGAGGGGGCGAGGCTCGACGCGGTGCTCGGCGGGCACCCCGAGGTTGGGTCGCGGGCGGCCGCGCAGCGCCTGATCGAAGCCGGCCGAGTGAGCGTGGACGGCAAAGCTCGTCCCAAGCGCCATGCCCTGGGCGCCGGGGCGCGCGTCCATGCGCTGCTGCCCGATCCCGCGCCGCCGCCCGATCTGGACGACGCGACCGCCGGCGCGGCATACGCGGTCGCCTACGAGGACGAGCACCTGATCGTCGTCGACAAACCGGCGGGGGTCGTCGTCCATCCGGGGGCGGGGCACCGCTCGGGGACGCTCGTCCAGGCGCTCGCGGCGCACGGCGCGGCGGGGGGCGAGCGCTGGCGGCCGGGAATCGTGCATCGCCTCGACCGGGATACCTCGGGCCTGCTCGTGGTGGCGAAGTCCGAGCGCGTGCACCGCGCGCTCGAGCGGGCTATCCGGACGCGGGCGGTTCGGCGCGAGTACCTGGCGCTCGTCGCGGGCCGTCCCGACACGGCGAGCGGCACGATCGACGCGGTCCTCGGGCGCGACCGGGCCGACCGCACGCGCGTGTCCATCCAGACCGATCGCCCCCGCGCGGCGCGCACGCACTTCCAGGTCGAGGAGGAGCTCGCGTTCGCCACGCTCCTGCGCGTGCGCCTCGAGACCGGTCGCACGCACCAGATTCGCGCTCACATGGCCGCCATCGGCCTGCCGGTCTGCGGCGACCCGCGCTACGGCGGCCTCCCCTGCGGCCGGCGCCTCGCTCTGGGCCGCCAATTCCTGCACAGCACCCGCCTCGAGCTGCCCCATCCCGAGCACGGAGAGGCGCTCGCGTGCGCCTCCCCGCTGCCCGCCGACCTCGCCCGAGCGCTCGACGCCGCGCGGGAGCCGCCTTCTTCCCTATCCTCTCGCAGGTTGTGAGCAAAGTCGGCATAAAGGAGCTGCTCGAAGCCGGAGTCCACTTCGGCCACCAGACGCGTCGCTGGAACCCGAAGATGCGCCGTTTCATCTTCGGACAGCGCGGCGGCATCCACGTCATCGACCTGCAGCAGACCGAGCAGCTGCTCGTCCAGGCGCAGGAGTTCGCCGCCGACCTGGCGGGCAGGGGCGGCACGGTGCTCTTCGTCGGAACCAAGAAGCAGGCGCGCGACTCGATCCGGGACACCGCCTCGGCGGCCGGGATGCCCTACGTGGACCAGCGCTGGCTCGGAGGGCTGCTGACCAACTACCGCACGATCTCGAGCCGGATCAAGCGCCTGCACGACCTCACCGACTGGACCGAGAGCGGCACGCTCGAGCTGCTTCCGACGCGCGAGCGCATCTCGGCGATCGCCGAGCGCGAGAAGCTCGAGGTCAACCTGGGCGGCGTGCGGCACATGCAGCGGCCGCCCGATGCCGTCTTCGTCGTCGATCTGAAGACCGAGGTCATCGCGGTTCGCGAGGCCAGCCGGCTCGGCATTCCGATCATCGGCCTGGTCGACTCGAACGTCGACCCCGATCCGGTCGCCTTCCCCGTGCCCGGCAACGACGACGGCATGCGCTCATGCAGGGTGGTCATCGAGGCGCTCGGCGCCGTTATCTCGGAGCGCGCCGAGCGTTTCAGAGAGGAGGAGGAGAAGGCCAGGCTCGAGGCCGAGGAGCAGGCGCGCCGCGAGGCCGAGGAGAAGGCACGCCTCGAAGCCGAGGAGCAGGCGCGGCTCGAGGCGGAGGAGCAGGTGCGCCGCGAGGCCGAGGAGAAGGCGCTGGAGGCGCGACGCGAGGCGACGCCCGAGGGCGCGCAGACACCGCCCACGCGGCCGCGCGGCAGCGAGGGCGCCGAGGTCGGGCTGGCCGAGCGCGGCTTGGCACCCCGGCCCGCCGAGGAGGCCTCTGAGTGAGCGTCGCGATCGGCGCCGGCGAGGTGAAGACCCTGCGCGAGCAGACGGGCGCGGGCATGATGGACTGCAAGAGCGCGCTGCAGGAGGCCGGTGGCGACATGGAGCGGGCGGTCGAGCTGCTGCGCGTCAAGGGCCAGGCGCTGGCGGCCAAGCGCGGATCGCGCGAGGCCTCCGAGGGCACGGTCCAGAGCTACGTGCACGCCGGGGCAAAGATCGGCGTGCTGATCGAGGTCGACTGCGAGTCGGACTTCGTCGCGCGCAACGACGACTTCCTCGACTTCGCCCGCGACGTGGCGCTGCACATCGCGGCCGCTGCGCCGGTCTACGTGACCGAGGACGACGTGCCGGAGGAGGCCCGCGCCTCCGAGCTGCGCATCTACGAGGAGCAGGCGCAGGATAAGCCCGAGCAGGTGCGGCCCAAGATCGCCGAGGGCCGGCTGCGCAAGTGGCTCGGCGAGACCGTGCTGCTCAACCAGGCGCACGTCAACACCGACAAGCACGAGGGCAGGACGATCGAGGAGCTGCGAACGGCGGCCGCGGCCAAGACCGGCGAGAACATCGTCATCAGGCGCTTCAGCCGGTTCGCGGTCGGCGAGGGGTAACGGCGGGTGGACGGGGATGGCTCGGCGCGCGACGGCAGCGCCGGCCGTGACGGCCGGCCCGTCTTCAGCCGCATCCTGCTGAAGCTCTCGGGCGAGGCGCTGATGGGCGAGCTCCCCTACGGCGCCGATCGCGAGCGCATCGCCGAGATCGCCGCGCGCCTGCGGGCGGTCGTCGAGCGCGGCGTGCAGGTGGCCGTCGTGGTCGGCGGCGGCAACATCTACCGCGGCCTCAAGGGCGCCGCCGCGGGCATGGACCGGGCGACGGGCGACTACATGGGGATGCTCGCGACCGTGCTCAACGCGCTCGCGCTGCAGGACGCGCTCGAGAAGCTCGGCTGCCACACGCGCGTGCAGTCGGCGATCACGATCTCGGAGGTCGCCGAGCCCTACATCCGGCGCCGCGCGATCCGCCACCTGGAGAAGAACCGCATCGTGATCTTCGCCGCCGGCACGGGCAACCCGTTCTTCACGACCGACACGGCGGCAGCGCTGCGTGCGCTCGAGATTCACGCGGATGCCATTCTGATGGCGAAGAACGGCGTCGACGGCGTCTTCGACGCCGATCCGCGCGAGTGCTCCGATGCCAGCTTCCTACCCGAGATCACCCACCGCGAGGCGATCCAGCAGCAGCTTGCCGTGATGGACTCGACCGCGCTCTCGCTGTGCATGGACAACGGGCTGCCGATCCACGTCTTCAACGTCGATGACGCGGACAACGTCGAGCGGATAGTGTCCGGCGAGCGCGTGGGGACGGTGGTGTCGTCGTGATCGAGGAGCTGCTGGCCGACGCGCGCGAGCGCATGAGCAAGACGATCGAGAGCACGCGCGGCGAGTTCTCGAGCGTGCGCACGGGCCGTGCCTCACCGCATCTGCTCGACCGCGTCCAAGTCGATTACTACGGTACGCGCACGCCGTTGCGCCAGCTGGCCTCGATATCCGCGAGCGAGGCGAGGCTGCTAACGGTGACCCCCTACGACAAGTCCTCGGTGTCCGCGATCGAGAAGGCGATCATGGAGTCCGACGTCGGCCTGACGCCCTCGAACGACGGCAATCTGATCCGCCTGACGATCCCCGAGCTCACCGAAGAGCGCCGCCGTGACCTCGTCAAGGTCGTGCGCAAGATCGCCGAGGAAGGCAGGGTCGCCGTGCGCAACATCCGCCGCGACACGATGCACGACCTGCGCGAGCTCAAGTCCGAGGGGGAGGCGAGCTCCGACGACGAGCACCGGGCCGAGACGGAGCTGCAGCAGCTGACCGACGCCTCCGTCGGCGAGATCGACTCCTTCCTGTCGGGTAAGGAAGAAGAGATCCTCGAGGTCTAGATGAGCGATCGCCCCCAGACCCACGCGGCCGTGAAATCAACCATCTAGGCCGGACCGCCGGCCGCGCTCCGTGGAAACGCCCGCGCGGCATGTAGCCATCATCATGGACGGCAACGCGCGCTGGGCGCAGGCGCGCGGGCTGCCCGTCCTGGCCGGCCATCGCGCGGGCGCCCGAACGCTCAAGCAGACGGTGCGCGACGCCGTCGCGCTCGGCATCGAGGAGCTCACGGTGTTCGCCTTCTCGACCGAGAACTGGACTCGGCCGCCGACCGAGGTGGGCGGCCTGATGGAGATGTTCGCCGATCTGATCCTCTCGGAGACGCCGGAGCTCGATGAGGAGGGGGTGCGGATGGCGTTCGTCGGGCGGCGCGATGCCGTCTCGGCCGAGCTGCGCGAGCGCATGGGCTGGGCGGAGGCCCGCACCGCCGCCAACGAGCGCATGACCCTGTTCGTGGCCTTCAACTACGGCGGGCGCGCGGAGATCTTGGACGCGGCGGCACGTTTCGGGGGAGGAGACGAGCAGGACTTCCAGCGGCTCCTCTACGCGCCGCAGATGAGCGACCCCGAGCTGCTGATCCGCACGAGCGGCGAGCGGCGCCTGTCGAACTTTCTGCTCTGGCAGTGCGCATACTCCGAGCTGCACTTCTCGGATGCGCTCTGGCCCGACTTCGATCGCGATGAGCTGGCGGCCGCGCTTGAGGCCTACGCGGCACGCCAGCGCCGCTTCGGCAGGCGTTAGTCGTGGAGGGGCGGCCGCCGCGCGAACGGCGCGGGACGGGTGGGGAGCGGGGACCCCGGGAGGGCCGGGGGCCGGACGACGAGCGCGGACCCCGGGCGGGCCGGCGGCGCGCCGACGAGCGCCGGCGCGGGGCGCCACGCGCGCGCAGCCGAGCGCCGCGGCGCGAGCGCTCCGAGACCCCGGCGCGCGTGATCTCCGCACTGCCGTGGATCGCCTACGCGATCGTGATCGTGATACAGGGCGGGCTCGTCTTCGCGCTCGGGGTCCTCGTGCTCGGCCTCGTCGCTCTGCACGAGCTCTACACGCTGATGCGCCGGGTGCGGCCGATCAAGCTCGCGGGCTTCGTCAGCCTCGTCGCGGTCGTGCTCGCCGGCCTGTGGGGAGGGCAGTTCTGGATCGTCGTCCTGCTGGCACTGTCCTTTCCGCTGACGTTCCTGCTCGGGCTCATGCGGCCGGGTCGCGAGGACGTCTCCTGGGCGATCGCGGTGACGATGTTCGGACCGCTGTGGATCGGCTTGGCGCTTGCCCACGCCGTGCTCCTGCGCGAGCTGCCGCACGGTGGGGCGCTCGTCATCGACGTCTTGATCGGGACTTTCCTCGGCGATACGGCGGCCTACTTCGGCGGCCGCTGGTGGGGGCGCCGTCCGCTGGCCCCGCTGATCTCTCCCAACAAGACGCTCGAAGGCGCGCTCGCGGGCGTAGCGGGCGGCACGCTTGCCTTCTGGAGCTTTGCCTTCGCCTATCAGCACGACTGGTTCGGGGGCTGGGAGGCGCTCGCGATCGGCCTCTGCGTCGCGCTTGCCGCGCCGCTCGGGGATCTGTTCGAGTCGCTGATCAAGCGCGACCTCGGCACCAAGGACACCGGCCGGCTCTTCGGCGTGCACGGCGGTGTGCTCGACCGCCTCGACGGAGTCTTTTTCAGCGGCGTGGCCGGCTACTACGCGAGCCTGATCTTCCTCTTCTGAGTCCGCCGGCCCGCCTGCTCTGACGCCGTCGCCCCTGTCCGCCGCGGGGCGGGGGCGAACGGCCGGTGCCGGGCGAGGGCGAACGGCCGGTGCCTAGACTAGAACGGGTGCGCAGGATCGTCATCCTCGGCTCGACCGGCTCGATCGGCAGGCAGGCACTCGAGGTCGTGCGCTCGAGCGAGGAGCTCGAGGTCGTCGGCCTGGCGGCGGCCGGATCCTTCGAGCGCGTGCTCGCCCAGGCCGAGGAGCTCGGAGTCGAGCGCATCGCGCTCAGCGACGAGCGCGCCGCCGCACGCGCTGCCGAGGCCTGGACCCAGGGTGAGGTCTTCGCCGGCCCGGACGGCCTCGTCGCGCTGATCGCGCAATCGGGCTGCGACCTCGTGCTGAACGCGATCGTCGGCTCGGCCGGACTGGTGCCGACCGTCGCGACGCTCGGCGAGGGCATTGACCTGGCGCTCGCGAACAAGGAGAGCCTGGTTGTCGCGGGCGAGCTCGTCGCCCAGCTGGCCGAGGCCACAGGCGCGAAGCTGCTGCCGGTCGACTCCGAGCACTCGGCACTCGCGCAGCTGATCGGCGCGGAGGCGCCCGGAACGGTCGATCGCCTCGTGCTCACCGCCTCGGGCGGGCCGTTCCGGGGCATGACCGCCTCGGAGCTGCATGACGCAACGCCCGAGCAGGCGCTCGCCCACCCCACCTGGGACATGGGCGGCAAGATCTCGATCGACTCCGCGACGCTCATGAACAAGGGGCTCGAGCTGATCGAGGCACACCACCTCTTCGGCATCCCCTACGAGCGGATCGACGTCGTGGTGCACCCGCAGTCGATCGTGCATGCGCTCGTGCACCTAAACGACGGAGCGTCGCTCGCGCACCTCGGCACCCCCGACATGCGCGTCCCGATCTCGCACGCCCTCCACCATCCGCGGCGTGCCGACACGGGCATCGATCCGGTCGACCTGACGAGCCTCGGCGAGCTGAGCTTCGAGGCCCCGGATCTCGACGCGTTCCCCTGCCTCGAGCTGGCGCGCGCGGCTGGGCGGCGCGGCGGCACCGCGCCGTGTGTGCTGAACGCCGCCAACGAGGTCGCCGTGCGCGCGTTCCTCGAAGGACGGCTCTCCTTCGGCGCGATCGCAGAGGTGATCGAGCGCGCGCTCACCGAGCTGACCGCCGAGCCGCTGGGCCATTTCGACGACGTACGGCGGGCGGACGCCGAGACGCGCGAGCTGGCGCACGAGCTCGTGCAGGGAGCGGCCGTATGAGCTGGTTCCTCGCTTTTGCCGGCTTCGCGCTGCTCGTCGTGCTGCAC
>JBBSNQ010000064.1:0-7749 GCA_038232575.1 Solirubrobacterales bacterium
CACGTCACGGGCGTCGGGCGAAGATCACCGGGCGGTCCGGGCTGACCGACGGCGAGCCGTCGTGCCACCGCAGCCGCGTTCCGTCCGCCAGCCGAGCGCCGGCACGGCCGCTGTGCGCCGAGCCCCACAGCGTCGCCTCGAGCGGGCGCTCGGCCTCGGGCGTGTCGCCGAGCCCGTGCTCTACGTGCGCTTCCGGATAGCTGACGAGCAGCGCCCCCTCCCGTACCCACACGGGTATTCGCCCAAGCGGAGCGTCCGCGATCACCGTGCCTCCGCCATCGACGCCTACGCTGGTCCAGAAGTCGCGCCAGCGCCCGCGCGGTAGCGGGACCTCGCGCTCGGTGGCGCCGGCCTCGAGCACGGGAGCGACCCACAGCGAGGGCCCGAACGCGTAGGCGTCCGCAATCGTCCAGCCGCGCGGGTCGGCCGGATCGATGAGGCAAAGCGGCCTGACGATCGGCAGGCCACAGCGCGCGGCGGTCGCCGCTGCCGCACGGATGTAGGGCACGAGGCGCTCGTGCAGGAGCACGTAGCTGCGGTAGAGATCGAGCGTCTGCTCGTCGTACGTCCAGGCCTCTTGGGGGTAGCGGCCGTGCGACTGGAACAGCGGTGTGAAGCAGCCGAACTGGACCCAGCGCAGCAGCAACTCCGTGGGGCAGCGATCGACGAGCCGCTCGCCCAGGTAGCCGCCGACGTCGTGCGACCAGTTCGAGAAGCCGCTCGCGGCGGCCGACAGCGTCGCCGCCACGAGCGCGCGCAGTGACCAGAAATCCGACGCCTGATCGCCGCCCCAGGTCAGCCCGACCGCCTGCTCGCCGGTCCACCCGCAGCGGCCGAAGAGCACGCCGGTGCCCGGATGCACGTCGTCGAGCGCGCGCTGCATGCTGCGCCGGTAGCGGCCTCCGTGCGCCCAGGCCGCCTCGGACCCGCTCGTGCCGTCGGTGAAGCGCACCTCGGGCGCCATGTAGAAGCCCTCGCCGTCGTCGGCCTTGATGCCTTCGACCCCGAGCGCGAGGACGCGGCTCGCCTGCGCCCGCCACCACTCTTCGGCGGCCGGCGAGGTGAAGTCGATCGGCGAGCCGGTGCCCATCCACCAGCGCGTCACGTAGGGCTCGCCGTCGCGCTCGACGAAGTGGCCGGCCGTCGCGGCCTCCGCGTAGTTGGCTGCGGGCTCGCGATGCAGCGCCTCGCTCTCCGGCTGGGGCGGCACCTGTCCGTCGCGGGAGTCGAGGTTGATCCATGGCGTCACCCACACCACGGTCCGCACGCCGGCGGCGCGCATGCGAGCGATCAGACCAGGCGCGTCCGGGAACTGATGCGGGTTGAACTCCCAGGTGTTGTACTGCGTCTCCCAGGGCGAATCGATCACGATCGCATCGAGCGGGAGCGCGTGGCGGCGGTAGCCGTCGAAGTCGTCCTCGACGTCGCTCTGGTGCTCGTAGACGTCGCGGCTCTTCCAGTGGCCGTAGCCCCACTCGGGCAGCAGCATCGGCAGCCCGCTGCGACGGAGGTACTCGCGCAAGCGCGCCGCGGGCGTCGGGCTGCAGAGGACGAGCAGCTCGAGCGGTCCCGCGGCGGCGCGGGTCGAGATCGTGACGGCCGCTCCCGATGCCGGCACCTCCGCTCCCGGTGCCGGCGTCTCTGTGCCGAGGTCGAAGCGCGCACCCGGACCGTGGCCGCGCAGCCAGAGCGCGTAGCCGGCATCGGAGAGGACCCAGGGCGCCGGCGCATAGTCGCCCTGCGGGATGCCGCCGGCCTCGAGCATCTCGGGCGGGCAGTCGGGCCCCGTGTAGCGCCGGTCGGCGCCGAGCCACACGCTCCGGCCGGCCTGGTCGAAGCTCGGCCCGTGCCTGGCGCCGAGGCCGGCGAAGCGCTCGCCTGCCCGCGCTTCGGCCTCGAACGCGATCCGCAGCGGCTCGCCCTCGACCTCGAGGCGCAGCTCGACGAGATCGCGGCCCGGGAGGTGCACCTCGAAGCGAGCCCGCCGGCCGTCTTCCAGCTCGCCGTCGAGCTCGAGGAAGTTCGGGGTCTGCTCGACCATCCGAGCTGTGCACAGCCGCGCCGGTGGCTCGATGTCCTCATGCGCGATGACGCCCTCTGTCAGCTGGACGAACTGGTCGTGCACGACGCCGTCTGCCGCCCAGGCGCGCACGCCGGCGAGCAGCGGCTGGCCCGCCCGCCGGATGTCGATCCGCAGATCCTCGAGCGCCACCTCGACGCTGATCACTCCAGAGGTGAGCTCGACCACGGAGGGGGACCCGCTGGCGTCCATCGGGCGGACAGCTTCGCGCGTACGGCGAGGATTCCCCGGCCCGTTCACAAATGATCACAGGATCTTCACCGCTTGATCACGATTTGCCGCACTTTGCGGTCGAATATCGTGGTCATGGATACGACTTCGCACAGCGGGGCTTTGTCAGGGCAGGCCTCGGTCTCGCCGCAAGCGAACCCGGTCTCGCCGCAGGCGGCGCCTCACCGCACCCGCGCCGACCTTCACTGTCACTCCACCGCATCACAGCTCTCGAAGCTCGGCGTGCAGCGCGCGCTCGGCTTACCCGAGTGCGCGACGCCGCCGCGGGAAGTCTACGAGCTCGCCAAGCGGCGCGGGATGGATTTCGTCACGATCACCGACCACGACACGATCGCCGGCGTGCTCGAGATCGCCGAGCAGCCCGACGTGTTCGTCTCCGAGGAGCTCACCGCCTGGTTCCGCGGCGAGCCGCAGGCGGTCCACGTGCTCTGCTTCGGCATCACGCCCGACGATCACGACTGGCTGCAGGCCCATCGCGGCGATGTCGTGCGCTGCGCCGGCTACCTCGCCGAGTACGAGATCGCGTGCGCGCTGGCGCACCCCTTCTACGCGGTGGAGGCTCCCCTGACTCCATCGCAGCGCCGCCTGCTGGCGCAGCTGTTCCCCGTCTGGGAGACCCGCAACGGCTCGCGAGCGCGCGAGCTGAACGCGCCGGCGGCGATCTACATCGAGACCCACGGCGGTGTGAGCGTGGGCGGCTCGGACGATCACGCCGGAATCGACATCGGCCGCACCTTCACGGAGGCGCTCACGGCCACAACCCCCGTCGAGTTCCTGGCCGAGCTGCGCGCCGGGCGCGTCGAGGCGCGCGGCCAGCAGGGCAGCGCGGCGAAGTGGGCGCACAGCGCGCTCGCGCTCGCCGCTCGCGCGCTCGGGACTGAGGGGACCGAGGCGCCCGACCCGCGGGCGGTCCTGCGGATGGCGGAGCGGATCATGGTGGAGGGCGACGCGCGCCGCGGGGGCGTCGGCACTGGCCTCGAGCCCGAGCACGGCCGCGGGCTCCTGCGCGCGTGGCTCAGCTCGATGGAGCTCGAATGCGATGCGAACGGGCTGCTCGCCCTGCTGCAGGATGACCATGCCTGCCATGCGGATCTCGAGCGGCGGGCGCGCCGCCGGCACGAGCGTCGCCTGGCGCGCGCCGTCGACGAAACCGTCCGCGGGCTCGCCGCCGATGGCGCCGCGGGGCTCGGCGACGCCGCTGGCGCGCTCTTCGCGGCCTGCACACCGGCGATCCCCTACCTGCCGGCGTTGACATTCCTCTCGCGGGAGCAGTCGAAGCTGGTCGCAAGGGACGCGGACCCGGTGCGGGTAGCCCTGGTGGCCGACGGCGTCGGCGGCATGCATGGGGTGACCCACACGCTCGCGGAGCTGCGCGAGCGCGGACTGCCGGGCCACGAGGTCGAGATCATCGGCACCGACCACAACGTCGACCGTCGCCTCGCGGCGGTGGCCGAGGTGGACATTCCCTTCTACCCGGGCCTGAAGGTCGGGGTACCGAGCCTGTTCGCGGTCGCCGAGGCTCTCGCGCAGGGTCGCTACGACGCGATCCACCTCTGCTCGCCGGGGCCGGCGGGGGTCGCAGCAGCGTTGATCGGACGCGTGATGGGCGTTCCCGTGCTCGGCAGCTACCACACCGAGCTTGCCGCCTACGCGCGCCTGCGCGCCTCCGACCCGGGCATCGAGGCCGCCGTTCGCGCCGCGCTCGCCGCCTTCTACGGGCACTGCCGTGTCGTGCTCTCTCCGAGCGCCGCCGCCGATGCCTCGCTGGCCGAGCTGGGCGTCCCGGCCGAGCGCCTCGCACGCTGGGACCGCGGCGTCGACCTTGCCCACTTCAGCCCCGCGCTGCGCGATCCGGACCTGCTGCCGGGCGAGCTCAATGTGCTCTACGCCGGCAGGCTCTCGCGCGAGAAGGGGCTCGATCTGCTCGCCGAGGCATTTCTGCGCGCGCACGAGCGCGACCCGCGCCTGCACCTCGTGCTGGCCGGCGGCGGCCCGGAGGAGGGGGCGCTGCGCGCCCGCCTGGGAGATGCGGCGACCTTCCTTGGCTGGATCGAGGAGGAGGAGCTCGCGCGGGTCTACGCGAGCGCCGATCTGTTTCTTTTTGCGAGCCAGACCGACACTTTCGGCCAGGTGATACTCGAGGCTCAGGCGAGCGGACTGCCGGTGCTCGCCGTCGCGGCGGGCGGGGCCGCCGAGCTGATCGAGCACGGCTCGAGTGGCTGGCTCACCGCAGCGGACCCGAGCGCCCTTGCCGGCGCGCTCAACGAGCTCGCTCATCGTCAGGGTCTGCGGGCTCGCCTCACGGCCGGGGGCCGAGCTGCGGTGGCCGATCGTGGCTGGGACGGCTCGCTGCGCCAGCTCGCCGCGGGATACAGGCACGCGCGTGGGGTCGAGAGCAGCGACCAGCTGGCGCTTGCCGCGTAGGCGCCAGGCGGCCCCGCACTCCTCAAGCCGCAGCCGCTTGACGCCACCCGCGAGCGGTAGCCGCGACTCGTCCTAGGAGCGCGGGTCGGTGTCGGTCGCGTCGGCGATGCTCGCCGGGACCTTGGCGCTCTTCGACACGCCGAGCGCCTCGCGCACGATGCGGCTCTGCTCGGCGACGTGCTGGGCTGGATAGCCTTCGCTGGGAGCGGCGCGCACCGGGCGTCCGACGTAGCCGAGCTCGACATCCTCCGGCAGGATCGTCGAGAGGCGCTGCGTCATGAGCGCCCGTGCGCCCATGTTCTCGGGCTCCTCCTGAACCCAGACGATCTCCTCTAGCGACGGGTAGCTGTCGATCAGCGCGCTCAGCTCGCGCTTGACGAATGGGTAGAGAAGCTCCACGCGCGCGATCGCCACGTGGCGCTGCTCGGCGCGCGTCTCCTCGCCCGCGAGCTCGTAGTAGATCTTGCCGGTGCACATCAGCAGGCGGGTGACCTCGTGGCGGTTGCCGGCTAGGGCGTGGTCGTCGATTACGGGCTGGAAGCCGCCGCTGGTCAACTCGGCGAGCCCGGACGTGGCGGCCGGGAGCCGGAGCAGCCGCTTCGGCGTCATCACCACGAGCGGCCGCGGCTTGGCGACCAGCGCCTGGCGGCGCATCAGGTGGAAGTACTGAGCCGGTGTGGTGCAGTTGGCCACGCGCATGCTGCCCTCCGCGGCCATCTGCAGGAAGCGCTCAACCCGGCCGCTCGAATGCTCGGGGCCCGAGCCCTCGTAGCCGTGTGGGAGCAGCAGGGTCAGGCGTGTGGAGAGACCCCACTTGGCGAGGCCCGAGGAGAGGAACTGGTCGATGATCACCTGCGCCCCGTTGACGAAGTCGCCGAACTGCGCCTCCCAGACGACGAGCGCGTCCGGAGCCTGGGCCGAGTAGCCGTACTCGAAGGCGAGGCAGCCGCTCTCCGAGAGCGGGCTGTTGTAGAGCTCGAGCGGCGCCTCGGCGCTCTGCAGATGCTGCAGCGGCGTGTACTCGCTGCCGTTCTCGGTCCCGTGGAAGGTCAGGTGCCGGTGGCTGAACGTGCCGCGCACGGTGTCTTGGCCGGTCAGCCGGATCGGCACTCCCTCGCCGAGCAGCGAGCCGAACGCGAGCGCCTCCGCGTGCCCCCAGTCGATCGCCTGGTCCTCGTCGAGGGCTGTGCGCCGCCGCTCGAGCTGGGGGCGGAGCTTGCGGTTTAAGGCAAAACCCTCGGGCAGCTCGATGAGCTGCTCGTTGAGCGAGCGCAGCGTGTCGGCCGGCACCGTCGTCTCGGGCTCCTGGCTCGGGCCGCGGTCGAGCTCGACGGCCTGGAACTCGCCGGTGGAAGGGTCGCGGGAGAGCTGCTCCTTGAGCGATTCGTGGGCGTCGGCCAGGCGCTTGTAGGCCTTCGAGGCAAGCTCCTGCGCCTCCTCGGCCGGCACGACGCCGTCGCGCTCGAGCTTCTCGGCGTAGAGCGCGCGAACCGGCTTTTGGCGCTTGATCCGCTCGTACATGAGCGGCTGGGTGTAGGCGGGCTCGTCGGTCTCGTTGTGCCCGTAGCGACGGTAGCCGATCAGGTCGATCAGCGCGTCGCGGCCGAAGCGCTTGCGGAACGCCATGCACAGGCGGGTCGCCGCGATGCACGCCTCGACGTCGTCGGCGTTCACGTGCACGATCGGGATGTCGAAGCCCTTCGCCATGTCCGAGGCGTAGCGCGTCGAGCGGCTCTCGCTCGGCGAGGTCGTGAAGCCGAGCTGGTTGTTGGTGATGATGTGCAGCGTGCCGCCGGTCGAGTAGCCCTCGAGCGCCTGCAGGTTGAGCGTCTCGGCCACGACGCCCTGGCCCGGGAACGCCGCGTCGCCGTGGATCTGGACCGGAACGACGACGTTGGGGTCGTGGATCGCTTGGGGGCCGTCGCGGCGCGTCTGGTCGGCGCGCGCGCGCCCCTCGATCACCGGGTCGACGTACTCGAGATGGCTCGGGTTCGGCGACAGGCTGACCGCCATGCGCTCGCCGGAGCGCGTCTCGTAGCTGCCGGAGGCGCCGTGGTGGTACTTGACGTCGCCCGTGCCGCCCTCGGGCATCGCGGTGTCGGCCTTCAGGTTCTGCTCTCCCTCGAACTCGACGAGGATCGTCCAGTAGGGGCGCCGCACGGTATGGGCGAGCACGTTCAGCCGGCCGCGGTGGGCCATGCCGAGCACGACCTCGCGCGAGCCGCGCGCCGCTGCGATCTCGATGATCTCGTCGAGCATCGGCACGAGCATGTCGACGCCCTCGATCGAGAACTGCTTCTTCCCGAGGAAGCTCTTGTGCAGGTAGGTCTCGAGTGCCTCGACCTCGGACAGGCGGGTCAGCAGGCGGCGCTTGTGGTCGCCGTCGAGCTGGGGCCGGTAGTGACCGGACTCGATCGCCTGCCGCAGCCACACGCGCTGCTCGTGGTCCGAGATGTGCTCGAGCTCGTAGGCGATCGTGCCGCAGTAGGTCTCCTGCAGATGCGGCAGCGCCTCCGCGAAGGTCTCGCCCGGAACGGCGACGCGCAAGATCGAGGCCGGGATCGCGCGCATCAGCTCCGGGGTCAGGTTGACCGTCTCGGGCTTGAGGGCGGGATCACCGACCGGCTCCTCGCCGAGCGGATCGAGCTGTGCGGCGAGGTGGCCGTGCATGCGATGGGCCTTGACGAGCGACGAGGCTGCCTGCACCGCCTGCAGCAGGCCGGTGTCCGGCGCACTACCGGGACGCATTGCCTCGGGTGCGGGCTCCTCGGCGGTGACGGGCGCCTGCCCGCCCTGGGTCCCGGCGTGCGGCGGCTGCGCGCCCGGGGCCTGCGCGCCGGCGGCCTCCGCGCTCGAGACGGCGGGGGCATCGACGCCGAGCGCGCTGAAGATCGACTCGTAGAAGCCCTCCTCGCCGCTCAGCAGGGCGTCGATTCGCGCGAGGAACGAGCCCGACTCCGCGCCCTGGATGACGCGATGGTCGTAGGTGCTCGTCATCGTCATGACCTTGCCGA
>JBBSNQ010000065.1:0-7683 GCA_038232575.1 Solirubrobacterales bacterium
CACACCGAAAGGTGGCGCGTGCGTGGGTACCTGTGCCGCAAACAGCCAGCGGCGCTCGATGTTGCGGTGCTTCCGCGACGAACAGCGCCCCCGCCCGCCTGCGCGACCGTCTTTGGCTAGGCTCCCGCCAGCAGCGAGCATGATCGCGGCCCCGTCGGAGAGGACACTGTGAGCGACAACGTCACGCAGCGCACCGCGCGCGAGGACTTTCAGGCCACCCGCGATCCGGGCGTCATGGAGGAGGGCAACGGGGCGTCGCCGGCGCAGCTGCTCTCCTACAGCGACCTCTACCTGCTCTGGGAGCGCCAGCAGTGGCGCGTGCAGGACATCGACTTCACGCAGGATCGGATCGACTGGCACGAGCGCATCCCCGAGCGCGAGCGGTTCATGCGCATGTACGGCCTCTCGTCCTTCTTCATCGGCGAGCAGCGGGTGGCGGAGGAGCTCGGCCCGATGATGCGCGCCTGCCCCGACGAGCAGATGCGCATTTTCCTCTGCACGCAGATCGCCGACGAGGCGCGCCACGTGGCGTTCTTCAACCGCTTCTATGAGGAGGTCGGCGTGCTCGAAGCCGACGATCTGGCGGGCCGGCTCGAGGAGACGAGCGAGCACCTGAACCCGAGCTTCCGAACGCTCTTCGACGACCTGCTGAAGAGCCGCGTCGATCGCCTCGCCGCCGAGCCCGAGGACCTCGAGGCGCTCGTCGAGGCCGTGACGCTCTACCACATGGTGATCGAGGGGATGCTCGCCCTCACCGGACAGCACTTCATCATCTCCTTCAACGAGGAGCAGGGCACGCTGCCCGGCTTCGTCGAGGGATTCGAGCTCGTTGCGCGCGACGAGCACCGCCACGTGGCCTTCGGCGCGCGCTTCCTGCGGGAAATGGCCGAGCGCGACCCCCGCTACCGCGACGCGATCCAGCGCATGATCGTCGAGTCCGCGCCCGCCGCCGACGGCGTCCTGCTGCCGCCCTGGTACGAGGAGGGCGACGACCTGCTCGGCGTCGACCCCCAGGAGACGCGCGAGTTCGCCACCCGGGCGCTCGACCGCCGGATGCGGGCGATCGGCCTCGTGCCGGTCGGCTGAGCGGATGGCGATCGACTGGACATTCGGCGGTACCTGGCCCTACGAGCCGCGCTGGTTCGACGGGGCCGACGGGCAGATGCACTACGTCGACGAGGGCCCGCGCGACGGGCGCCCGGTCGTCATGGTGCACGGCAACCCGACCTGGGGCTACCTCTACCGCAACTTCATCCCCCCGCTCGTCGATGCGGGCCACCGCGCGATCGTCCCCGACCATCTCGGCTTCGGCCGCTCGGATAAGCCCGATAGCCCCGAGCTCTACCGCATCGAGCGCCACGCCGAGCGCCTCGACGCGCTGCTCGAGTCGCTCGATCTCCGCGACGCGACGGTTGTCTGCCAGGACTGGGGCGGCCCGATCGGCCTCAGCTGGGCGGTCCGCCATCCGGAGCGCGTGGGGCGCCTGTTCGTGCTCAACACTTTCGCGCATCGGCCGCCGCAGAAGGTCGACCTGCCGCTGCCGCTGCGGCTCTTCCGGATGCCGGGAGTGGGGGAGGTGATGGTCAAGGGCCTCGACCTCTTCAAGCGGGTCTTCCTCTTCAGGGACGGCGTCGCCCATCGCGAGCGCCTGACGCCTGAGGTCCGCGAGGCCTACCGCGCGCCGCACCCGAGCTGGTCGAGCCGCACCCCGATCCTCGTCTTCCCGCGCGAGATCCCGGCTGGACCGGAGGGCAGGGTCGCCGACCTCGCCGCAGAGATCGAGGACGGCCTCGAGCAGCACTTCCGCGACAAGCCGGTGATGATCCACTGGGCGATGAAGGACCCGGCGTTCACTCCGGAGATGCTCGAGCGAATGTGGCTCAAGAGCTTCCCCGATGCCGAGGTCGTGCGGCTCGAGGACGCCTCGCACTACCTCCAGGAGGATGCGCACGAGCGCATCGTCCCCGCGCTCGTCGACTTCGTCTCGCGCTAGCCCTTCGCCGCCAGGCCCCTCCGCGGCCCCTCAGGTCATCGCGTCGATGCCCGTCGCGGCGCGGCCGATGATCAGCTGCTGGATCTGCGAGGTCCCCTCGTAGAGCGTCGTCACGCGGGCGTCGCGCAGATAGCGCTCGACCGGGTGGTCGTCGACGTAGCCGGAGCCGCCGTGGACCTGGATCGCCGCGTTGGCGCAGCGCACGGCGGCTTCGGTGGCGTGCAGCTTGGCGATCGAGGTCTCCGTGGTGCTCGGCCGGCCGCTGTCCTTGAGATGGCCGGCGCGCCAGACGAGCATCCGGGCCGCATCGGCGTCGACCACCATGTCGGCGATCATCGCCTGGACGAGCTGGAAGCTCGCGATCGGACGGCCGAACTGCTCGCGCTCGCGCGCGTAGGAGACCGAGGCCTCGACGCAGCCCTGGCAGATCCCGACGCAGCCCGCCGCGACGCTGTAGCGGCCGGAGTCGAGCGCCGACATGGCGACCTTGAAGCCGTCGCCGACCTCGCCCAAGAGCGCCTCCTTCGGCACCTCGACCTCGTCGAGCGCGAGCGCGGCCGTGGCCGCTCCGTGGAGGCCGAGCTTGTGCTCGATCTCCTGCGCCGAGAAGCCGGGGTGGGAGGTCTCGACGAGGAAGGCAGCCAGGCCGCGGTGTCCGGCGTCGGGGTCGGTCTGCGCGAAGACGAGCGCCAGATCGGCCTGCGAGCCGAGCGAGATCCACATCTTGCTGCCGCTGATCGACCAGCCGGAGCCGATCCTCCGCGCGCGCGTCTTCTGATTCGCCGCATCGGACCCCGTGTCCGGCTCGGTCAGGCCGAAGCAGCCGAGCAACTCGCCGGAGCAGAGCCTCGGGAGGTAGCGCCGCTTTTGCTCCTCGCTGCCCCAGCGCAGGATCGACGAGCAGACCAGCGAGGTCTGCACCGAGATCACGGTGCGCATGTTCGAGTCGCGTCCGATCTCCTCGAGCACGATCGCGTAGCTCACGTAGTCGAGCTCGGCGCCGCCGTACTCGCGCGGGACGATCGCTCCCAGGTAGCCCTGAGCGGCGAGCTTGCCGATCAGCTCGCGGTCGAAGATCCCGCTGCGATCGATCTCGCGCGAGCGCGGCGTTATCTCCTGCTCGGTCAGCGCGCGCGCCGTCTCGCGGATCAGGCGCTGCTCGTCGGTGAGCTCGAAGTCGATCGTCGTTCTCCTCGTGGGTGGCCGTTCGCGCCGGCGATCATCTCAGAGCCAGCGAAGCTAAGCTCGGACGATCAACTTAGGGCTCTTCGTTATCGGCGGGCTGCTCGTGCTCGTCCTCCTGCTCGTGGCCGCGGGGCGCTACTCGTCGAAGAGCGGCGCCGAGATCCTCGACTGGAAGCCGAAGCAGTCCTACGAGGAGCAGATCGAGCTCGAGATGACCGATGTCGACGAGATGCTCAAGGCCCGCAACGAGCGCCGGCGGCGGCGCGGGCAGGCCGAGGTCTCCGAGGAGGATTTCCGCGCCGAGGTCGAGGCGAACGAGCGCGCGCAGCGAGAGCGCGCGGAGCGCTACCGGCGCGAGCGCGAGAGTAGCGCCCAGGGCGGCTCGTCCGGCTCCCACCGCTCACCTTGAGGGTTGGCCGGGGCGGCCGGAGCCCCGGACGAGGGCGGGACCGCCAGCAGCGGGCGCGTGCCAGCCGAGCGCTGTGACGCGCGTCCTGATCGTCGGCTGCGGCTGCCGCGGCCGTGAGCTTGCCACGGCGCTCGGGCGGGCCGGGCACGCCGTGCGCGGCACGACGCGCGATGAAGCGCGGCTGGAGGCGATCACCGCGGCGGGATCCGAGGCGGTGCTCGCCGACCCGGACCGCCTGGCGACGCTCACGCCGCAGCTCGAAGGGATCGGCGTGCTGTGCTGGCTCATGGGCAGCGCGGCGGGCGAGCCGGAGGCGGTTGCGGCGCTGCACGGCCCGCGGCTCGAGTCGCTGCTCGCACGGCTTGTCGACACCCACGTGCGCGGCATCGTCTACGAGGCGGCCGGGTCGGTGCCACGCGAGTGGCTCGAGCTTGGTGCCGGCAGCGTCCTGCGCGCAGGTGCCACGCACCGAATGCGGGTCGAGGTCGTCGAGCAGGATCCCGGGGATCACGGGCGCTGGCTGGCGGCGATGAGCCGCGCGGTCGAGGGCGTGCTCTCCGCCTAGTTAGAGCGGCCCCCGACGTTTCGAGAAGCCCCTCGCGCGACCTGCGGCGCGGTGCCTGGCCTCCGCCCAGCGCGGCTTCCTGCTACAAAACCCATGAATCCAGATTGACTTTTACCCGTTTTTCTCCCGCGGAGGTGAGGCGCCGGTGACCGAGTACGCGAAGGACGCCCTGGTAGAGACGCAGTGGGTCGAGGAGCACCTCGACGACGACTCGATACGGATAGTCGAGGTCGATGAGAGCCCGGCTCTCTACGCCGAGGCGCACATCCCCGGCGCGATCGGCTTCGACTGGCAGAAGGACCTCCAAGACCAGCTCAAGCGCGACTTCCTCGGCCCCGAGGACTTCGGCGCGCTGTTCGGCTCGCGCGGCGTCTCGAACGACCACACCGTCGTCCTCTACGGCGACCGCAACAACTGGTTCGCCGCCTACACCTACTGGTACCTGAAGTACTACGGCCACGACAAGGTGCTGCTGATGAACGGCCCGCGCGAGAAGTGGGTCGACGAGGGCCGTGCGACCACGGCCGACCTCCCGAGCCACTCGCCCGCCACCTTCGAGGCGCAGCCCGGCAACGACTCGATCCGCGCCAAGCGCGACGAGGTGCGGGCCGCGATCGACTCGGACACGAGCCTGGTCGACGTGCGCTCCCCTGCGGAGTACTCCGGCGAGATCGTCTCGCCGACGGGCTACGAGCAGGAGGGCGCGCAGCGGGGCGGCCACATCCCGGGGGCTGCTTCGGTGCCGTGGGCGCAGGCCGTGCGCGAGGACGGCACGTTCAAGAGCGCCGACGAGCTGCGCGATCTCTACACGAGCAAGGGCGTGATCGGCGAGGACGGCGGCGACGTGATCGCCTACTGCCGTATCGGTGAGCGCTCGGCGCACACTTGGTTCGTCCTGCATGAGCTGCTCGGCGAGCAGAGCGTCAAGAACTACGACGGCTCGTGGACCGAGTGGGGCAGCCTTGTCGGCGTGCCGATCGAGCGGTAGGGGCCTCAGGGCAGCGGCGCGAGGCGCTCGAGCAGGATACCGAGGATGCGGGCGGTCGCGCCCCAGATGAGCTCGTCGCCGAGCGCATACGTCGGGGACTTGAAGGGCACGCCCCTGCTCAGCAGGCGCTTGCGTTCGTAGCCGCGCGCGAGGGCGCCGAGCGACGCCTCGAGGACCGCCGCGACCTCGCTCGGCTGCAGCCGCCAGGCGTGGCCGGCCGCGATGATCCCGACAAAGGGGTGGACGCGGTAGCCGGTCACGAGCGTTCCGATCGGGGGCAGCGCTCCGACGAGATCCACCTCGGCGCTCGGCAGCCCGATCTCCTCCTCGGCCTCGCGCAGTGCTGTCGTGCGCAGGTCCTCGTCGGCGCGGTCCTGGCGGCCGCCGGGGAAGGAGATCTCGCCGGCGTGCTGGGCGAGGTCGCCGCGGCGCTTGGTGAAGACGGCGTGCAGCTCCGAGTCGCGCTCGTACAGCGGCACGAGCACAGCGGCGACCTTGCTCCCGGGGGCGTCCATGGCGGCCGCCTCCTCGGGGCTCAGCAGGAGCTCGCGCAGCGCGGCAGCGGTCGCCATGGGCCTATTATCGGGCGGAGTGGGCAGCGCGCTCGTGATAGTCGACTACCAGAACGACTTCACGCCCGGCGGGACGCTCGGGGTGCCGGATGGCGACCGGATCGCCGAGCGGCTGAACGAGCTCGCGGGCTCGGGCGGCTTCGACCTGGTGATTGCCACCCGGGACTGGCATCCACCCGACCACGATTCCTTCGACCCCCACGGCGGCAGCTGGCCGGTCCACTGCGTGCAGGGCACCGAGGGCGCCGAGCTCGACCCGGCGCTCGATGTCTCGCAGCTCGACGTCGTGCTCGACAAGGGCAGCCACTACGGAAGCGGCGGCTACTCGGGCTTCGACGGCACCGAGCTGGCGCAGCTGCTGCGCGGCCGCGGCGTCGACGCGCTGACGATCGTCGGCCTGGCGACCGATGTCTGCGTCCTGAACACCGCCCGCGATGCGCTCGCCGAGGGCTTCGCGGTCACGATCGACCCCGAGGGCGTGCGCGGGATCGACCTCGAGGCCGGCGACTCCGAGCGCGCGCTCGAGGAGCTGCGCACCGCGGGCGCCGCGATCGGCTGAGCGGAGCGCAGAGCGGCGTTCGCTCGTGACGCCGAGCGTTACGAGCTGACGCTCAGCTTCTCCTCGAACGCCACCTCGCCCTCGAGCGTGCGGTGGATCGGGCACTTGGCCGCGATCTGCATCAGTCGCTCGCGCTGCTCCTCGGGAATGCCGTCGGGCAGCTTGACGTCGATGCCGAAGCGGGTCGGCGATCCGCGCTGCGCGGGCTCGTAGTCGACATCGACCCGAACCTTGCCGATGTCCCAGCCCTTGCGCTCGGCGTACATCTCCATCGTGATCGCCGTGCAGGAAGCGAGGCTCGCGGCGAGCAGCTCGAGCGGGCTCGGCCCGGCGTCGCCCCCGCCGAGGCCCTTGTGCTCGTCGGCGGTGAGGCTGTGCCCCCGGACATCGACGCGGTGCCTGAACGAGCCGTCTGAGCGCTCTGCGGTTGCCTTCATCCTCTGCCTCCAAATAACTCGGGTTCGGGCTCGTCCGCGTAGCGGGCCATCGCGAAGAGAAGGTCCGAGGCGCGGTTTAAGTAGATCAGCACGGCGGACTCCTCCGGCAGCTCGTCGGCCTGGCGCAGGTCGACGACCCGCCGCTCCGCACGGCGCAGCGCGGTCCGTGCGAGGTCGAGGCGCGCCGAGAGCTCCGTGCCGCCGGGGATGACGAACTTGGGCGGCAGGTCGACGCGGTCCATGTAGCGGTCGATGTCGGCCTCGAGGCGCTCGACCATCTCGACGCTCACCTTCGAGACACCGACCTCGAGGCGCCCCGCCGCCTCGCGCGCGGTCGCCAGCTCGGCGCCCGCCATGAAAAGCTCGGTCTGGAGGCGCAGCAGATCCGCGGCGAGCTCGGGATCCTCGCGCGCTGCGGCTCGGCAGACGCCGAGGGTCGCGCCCGCCTCGTCGACGGCGCCGTAGGCTTCGGGGCGCCCGTGCGACTTCGCCACACGCCCCCCGTACCAGAGGCCGGTCGAGCCGTCGTCGCCGCCGCGCGTGTAGATCTTGACCAAGAGCCGGGATCCTAGGACAGCGGGTTGAAGACGAGCCCGGTCGGGACCTTGGGGTAGAAGTAGGTCGTCTTCGGCGGCATCGGCTCACCGGCTTGGGCGATCTCGCGCACGCGCTCGACCGGAGTCGGGCGCACGAGGAAGGCCGCGTCGGCCTCCCCTGCGCCAACGGCGCGGCGCACCTCCTCCACGCTCTTCGAGTAGCCGAGGCCGCGCTGCTCGGCGATGTCCTCCTCGGACATCCCGAGCGCGTCCCGCAGCACGAGCGCCTCGAGCACCGCCGTCTCGAGCAGGCGGTAGGGCTCGGGCTTCTCAGCGCGCGCCCGCTCGGCGAGCGCGCGGTCGTTGAGCGTCAGCCGCAGCGGCCGGCCGCTGCGCGCGTCGAGGGAGCCGAACGCGCGGCCGGCTGCCGTGGGCGGCG
>JBBSNQ010000066.1:0-7611 GCA_038232575.1 Solirubrobacterales bacterium
CGAGCTGCGCCCAGCGCAGCTCGCGGTTGGCGCGCTCGATCGCGCCGACCTGCGCCCAGGCCTCGTCCATGAGCTGCTCCTGCTCGGCCTGCACGAGCTTCGTCGCCAGTCCGGCGATGGCGCGGTGGCGCGGATCGACGTTGAGGGTGCGCAGCCACGCCGGCGCGGCCCCGTCGGCCGGCACGGTGCGCTGCGCGGCGAGCCAGCTGCCGTACATCGGCGGCGACACCGCCGGCCCCGCGCCGGCGGCCGCGCCGCTGCCGAGCCGCTGGGCGGGCAGGTCGAGCACGTCGCGCAGGCCGCGCTGGACCGCGGAGCGGGTCGCGGCCGGCCAGTCCGACGGCTCGTCGTCGGGGCCGACGAGCGCGCCGCGCACCCCGGCGACGGCCCCGTCGGCGTCCGGCGCGAGCGCCGGCAGCGGCGTGCCGGCGGCGCCGAAGTAGACCTCCGTGCGGCCGACCTCGGGCGGGATCGGGCGTGCCTTCAGCGCCCGCGCGAGCGACTCGAAGTCGCCGCCGGCCCCGGTCTGGAACTCCCACGAGAAGTAGACCGGCAGCTGCACGAGCAGCTCCGGGTCGCTCGGGCTGGCCGGGCGCTCCCAGGCCGGGCGCAGCGCCGCGTCGTCGCCCGGCTCGGGCGCCAGGCCGAGGCCGGCCCGCCGGCCGCCGATGAACGCCGGCACGACGCAGGCGAGGTAGCGCATCCCCGGGTCGAGGCGGCGCGGGCACAGCAGCCGGCTGGCCGTGCGCTCGGGCCGGCTGGCGAGCAGGTCCTCGATCCGCTCGGCGCCGTCGGACAGCACCTGCGCGTGCGCCCAGGCCCAGGAGTCGGCGAGGTCCGGGAGCTGATGCGACGGGCGCGCCGCGGCCTCGAGCGTCAGGACCGGCAGCGGCCGCGTGTGGTCGGCGACGAGCGCGACGCCGTCGCCGAGCGCGACGACGACGAGCACGACCCAGGGACGCAGGCGCTGCGCGCCGCTCGCGCGGGCGGGCGTGAACAGCCACGGGAGGTCGGGCCGGTCGAACTCGACGAGCGCGAGGTGGTTGGGCTCGAAGTCCGTCGCGCCGGGCCTGGGGTCGGTGCGGATGATCTGGCGCCGGTCGATGCCGACGACATCGCCCGGCGCGGCGACCTCCAGCGTGCGCGCGACCGGCAGCGAAGGGCCGCCACTGCGCGCGATCTCGACGTCGACCTGCAGGCGCGCGCGCCCGGGCAGGCTCGCGCCGGGCTCGGCGGCGGCCGGCAGCTGCGCGACGAGGCCCTCGCGCACCCAGGGCAGGAAGTCGCGGTCAGGCACCGGCCACCTCGTGCGCGCCGACGAGCGCCAGCTCGCCGGGCGCGGCGTTGCCGGCGGCGACGTGGCGGGCGAGCGCCTGCGTGACCTCGGTGTGCGTACGCGCGCCGTCCAGGCCGGAGACGGCGGCCGGCCTCAGGGTGCTCGCGGCGACGAGCGCGGGGCCGACGTCGCGCATGTCGACCGCCGCGGCGCCGGGCGCGCGGCGCAGGCGCTCGCCGGCCTCGTCGCGGCGCAGCGCGCTGACGGCGGCGGCGCCGAGCAGCGTGCCGTGCGCGAACACAGCGCGCAGCCCGGGCCGGCCCGGGCGCGGCTCCTGCAGCGGGCCGTCGGGCCCGATGACGATCTCCTCGTAGGTGAGGTCCGCGCTCTCGGCGGGGCCGAACGTCGCGCCCTCGCCGCCGACCTCGAAGCCCGCGACCATCGGCTCGAAAGCCGGCCGGCTGAGCTTCTCGTCCTCGCTGAGGTCGAGGTACTGGCCGGCCGCGAACGGCGAGCGCAGCTCCGCCGGGCGGACGGGGGCGCCGCCGCCGACGCGCACCGACGTGACCTCGAAGCGCTCGCGCGTCGCGCGCGCGCCGCCGACGCGGGTCAGCTCGATCCCGAGCGGGAGCGCGAACTGGCGCAGCGCGAGGCGGCCGAGCGGGTGCGCGGCGCTCGCGCCCGCGCCGCTCGCGCGGGCCGAGAGCGTGACGAGCGGCTCGCCGCCGTCCGGCAGGCCGGTCTCCCAGCTGGCGTCGTCGTCGAGCGCGGCGCGCAGCAGCGCCACGGCGTCGACGAGCGCCTCGACGACCGCCGTCGCAGGGCTGCCGAAGGACCCGCGGATCGGGATCGAGACCGAGAAGAAGAACAGGCTGAGCTTCGCGCGGCCGTTGAACGTCCACGGCGCGATCCCGACGACGGACAGGCGCACGTCGACGCCCGCGATCGTCGAGCCGTGGTAGCGGATCGAGGCGCGCGCCTCGATGTCGAGCTGGATGCCGCAGCGCGTCTCCTCCCCCTCGAGGCGGATCTCGCCGAAGATCGCGTCGACGCTGATCAGCGCCTCGGCGCTGAAGCCGCCCGCCGACGCCTTCAGCTCCAGCCGGCCGCCGATCTGCCAGCCGCCGGGCACGATCGCCGTGTAGAGCTCCAGCCGCGCGCGCGGGTTGTCGCCCGACGACAGCGCGATCGCGATCCGCCGCAGCTTGGGCAGGTTCAGCTCGGCGGGCACCGGATAGCGCGGATGGAAGCCGCCCGCGGTCAGCAGCATCTGTGGCTGCTCGCCGCCCGCGACGCGGACGCTGACGTCGCCGGTCAGCGGGTACGGGCCGACGCGCGAGCCGGTGATCGACGCGTCGAACGCAAACGACGGCCGCTCGAAGTCGATGATGCCGGCGAACTCGGCGTGCAGGACGAGCAGCTTGAGCTCCTCGTGCGGGGCCGTCACGTCGAGCTTGCCGAGGATCAGCAGGCGCGTCGGCGACGGCGTCTCGAGCACGATCGCGAACGACAGCTCGGCGAGCTTGCGCGTGCCCCATGCGAGCTTGAACATCGGCCCGAAGACGTAGTGCCCGGCGGCCGGCGGGAAGACCGCGCCGAGCGTCGCGAGGATCCGCGGCGCGTTGGCGACGGGGTCCTTGGGGAAGAGCAGGTCCCCCGCGCCGCCGGCGCGGATCGCGGCCTGCAGCGCGGGCGCGTCGAGGCGGTGATGCAGCCCGACGATCCCGCCCGCGCCGGTCAGCCGCAGGCCGAGCGGCAGCCCCGGCGCCTCCTTCTCGAGCGACAGGACGACGATCAGCGAGTAGCCGTCGTCGTCGCGCTCGGTGAGCAGCCCGAAGGCCTTCAGCGAGAGCTTCTTGATCCGCAGCTCCAGCGCGCCGCCGTACTGGCGCCGCGCGCGGTCGTGATAAAGGAAGCCGCCGCCCTTGACGGCCTTCGTGTCGATCACCACGCCGAGCCGCGCGGGCAGCAGCGGCGGCACGTCGAAGCGGTCGCCCGGATCGAGCGCGCCGTCCCAGCGCAGCGCCAGGCCGAGCCCCTCGGCGACGATCGTCGCGCTGTCGCCGATCCGCAGGCTGAGCCCGGCGCTGAGCTCGAGCGCGACGCGATCGTCCGGTCCGGGCTTCAGCTCGGCGAGCACGGTCTGGATGTGGACGGGGCCGATGCGGCGCGACACCGGGACCTGGGCGCGCAGGCCGTTGGCGCCGTCGAAGACGAGCTGGAGGTCGCGCGTCAGGCCGATGCCGAGGTCGAAGTCCACGCGCGCGCCACCCGGCAGCAGCCCGCCGAGCCAGCCGCCCGAGTCGGGCTCCAGGACGAAGGCCGCGTCGCGCAGGCGCAGCGCCAGCAGCGGGCCGTCGGCGGCGAGGCGCAGTGCGAGGCTGGCCCCGCGCAGCTCGAAGCCGGGCAGCCGCCAGGGCTGGGTCGCGACGCCGGGCCGCGACTCGTCGCGGCGCTCGAAGCGCAGCTGCGCCTCGCTGTTCTCCAGCGCGCCGAAGCGCGTGAAGCCGGGCGTCGCGTCGAAGCCCCAGAAGCAGTCGGCGCCGCCGGCGATCGCGGCGTCCAGGGCGACGTGCCAGCCGCTGTCGCCGATCGGCGCGTCGATCTCGTGCGCGGCGCTGAACGTCCACCAGATCCCGGGGCCGCCGTGCTCCTCGGGCACGAGCGCGACCGTGCAGAACAGCGCGACGTCCTCGCTCGCGGCGGCGCCGAGGCGCCCGAGCCGCAGCGCCACGCTGAGCATCCGCTCCGAGACGGCGTCGGCGCGCGGCGTGTCGAGGCCGACCGTCGGCTCCCAGCCGTGCAGGACCTCGAAGTCGGCGACGCCGCGGTCCGGTTGGAAGCCGCTCGTCCGGCGTCCGCGGCTCTGCAATGCCAGGAAGCCGATCGCGACGAGTGCCAGCAGCAGCGACTGGCGGCGCGCGTCCTGCTCGGTGGCGGGCCCGTCGATGCCGAGGCCGAAGTTGTTGTCCTGTAGGTAGGAGCCGACGTCGCCCACAAACGCCCACAGGCGATCGAAGTGGATCTCGTCGTCGACGAAGCTCAGCAGCCGCGCGATCGCGAGCAGCAGCGGCGCGCGCTCCTCGAGGTAGGCGATCGCCGCGGCGGGCAGCAGCGTCTTGGCCAGCTCGCCGGCGCCGCCCTGCGCGCTGACCTCGATGAGCTGCGAGATCTCGACGATCGTCGCGGCCGCGTCGCCGAGCTTGACGAGGCTCTCGGGGATGCTCGTGCCGTCGTCCTCGAATGCGCGCAGCCCGGCGAGCTTCTGGCGCGCCTCCTGGATCGGCTGGGGGTCGATCAGCACGCCGAACGTCGCCTGCGCGTCGACGGGGTCGCTCATGACCTCCAGCGCGAAGTCGAGCACGTCGCGGAACTGGTTGACGAGCCCCTCGTGCGCGGAGTCAGCCATGCGCGATCGTCGGCGGCGGCGTCTGCGCCGGCGCTCCGTAGCGGATCTCATGGACGGTGTAGAGATCGGGCGGCCCGGGCGGCTGCTGCTTGGGGTTGACCGAGCGCAGCTCGTTACGTAGCACGAGCCCCGTGCCGTCGCGCTCAAAGCGGATCCGCGCGACGTTGTTGAAGAAGAGCATCCGGCGCGTCTGGTTGCGCGTGCGCATCGCGGCGGCGTGGCGGCGCGCGACGGCGCCGTAGCCGTTGGGCTCCGTCAGCGGCTCGCGGGTCGGTGCGGCGAGGCCGCCGGACTGCGGGAAGTCCTCCGTCAGCGGGGCGATCCGCACGGACTGCGGCCTGTCGGCGTCGGGGCGGACGTCGACGACCTGTTCCATGCTCCAGGCCCAGTCGGGCGGCAGGCTGACCTGCGTCCCTTCCGGCCAGCCGTCGGTGGGGACGGTGATCCGGCGCTGTAGCAGCCGGCGCCGCAGCCCGCTGTGGGGCAGCGTCGGCGAGTCGACGGGCGTCTCGGGGGGATCGAGCCAGCCGAGCCGCTGGACCGGGTAGCCGAAGCCGGTCAGCGTGTCCAGCCACTGCAGCCCGGTCGCCGCCGCGACGATCCCGAAGGACTCCGACAGCTGGACGGCGCTGCAGGTCAGCTGCGAGATCTCCGACACGAGCAGCATCTCGCCGGCGGTCGTCGGCTGTGAGACCCAGTAGCGCAGGCTGTTGCTGACCGCGTGGTGGATGTCTCCCGACAGGATCGCCACGCGCCGGTACGTGGCCAGCCGCGCGAGCAGCTTCTCGATCTCCTCCGGGCGCGTGCTCCAGCCCTCGTAGTCGGTCTTGTGCAGCGGGAAGATCGGCGGGTCGACCGGCGGCAGCGGCGTGTCGGGGCTCGCCGCCGCGTTGATCGCGTTGCCCGCGCGCACGAGAAGGCGCTGGATGTGCGACTTGGCCGCGAGGAAGCGGTTGACGGCGCCCTGCGTGAACTCGCCGAGCAGGACCGAGTCCAGCACCGGTTGGGCGACGAGGACGAAGAGCATCTCCAGCCCGGCCGGCAGCGGCCCCTCGGGGATCTGCTGCTCGCGGATCCCGTCGGGCAGGGCGACCGGCGGGCTGATGTCGCTGATGAACCCGCGCCGCGTGCGCGTGTCGCAGACGACGACGCGGTGCACGGCGCCGTCGATGGTGAAGTGCCAGTCGACCTTCGGGCGGCGACCGGCGCCGATCCCCAGCAGCGTCTCGATCTCCTCGACCGCGGCGCCGTCGGGACCGTCGGCGGCGCCGGCCCCGAACAGGCGGCCGGCCGCGGCCAGCAGCTGCGCGCCGGGGCCGTCGGCGAAGGCCTTGGGATCGTTGCCCCAGCCCTGCATGAGCGCGAACGCGACGAGCCCGTCGCGCAGGACCGAGCGTCCGAGCGCAGTGCCGTGCACGTTGCGCACCCAGGCCGCGCAGAGGTTCCAGTCGTCGGTCACGTCGTGGTCGTCGAACATCATGTACGTCGCGACGTTCGCGAGCGCGCGCCGGACGCGCCCGACGCGGCCGAAGTAGCGCAACACCTGCGCGCGCTCCAGCTCGGCGTCCTCGCGTAGCGCCTCGAGTGAGCCGTCGAGCCGGGTCAGGTGCGCCTTGAGGTACGCGGTGGCGGCGTTGACGGTCGCGATCGGCAGCGACGGCGGCGGGTCGTCGAGGATGCGGTCCAGCAGCGAGTGGCGCTCCTCCTTCAGCAGCGTGGCGGGGTCGGGGAGCGTCGCCGTCGCCGAGATCGCGTCGACCGTCGCCTGCCACGGCTCGGGCGCCCAGTGCAGCAGGTGCAGCGCGCAGCGCTCTCCGATCCCGAGCGCGTGGCAGCGCGCGCTGCCGCTCGTCAGGCCGGCCTCGTCGAGCAGCTGCTGGCGGTAGCCGGCGGGCAGGTTGTGCTGGTGGACGGCGACCGGCAGCTCGTCGGGCCCGAGGCGCACGTTCTCGCGTGCGCCGATCAGCTCGACGGCGAGCTCGGTGACCTTCGGCAGCAGCGAGATCGCGATGTCGTCGGAGTAGACCTGGTCGCCGGTGAGGAAGAGCTGGTGCGGGCGCTGATCGGGATCGGTGTGCTGGGCCTCGATGAGCTCGTCGACGACATGCAGGACGTTCGGCCCGTCGGCGTGCAGGCGGTTGCACGAGCCGTGCATGAGCTGGAGGTCCTCGATGCTGACCGGGCACGTCGCGAACGACGGCAGCAGGCCGGCCTGGTAGCCGAGCGCGGGCTGCTGGGGCGTGTCGGCGAGCAGCCCGAGCGCGGCCAGGTCCTCGCCGCCGAGCGTGACGTTGTAGGCGTAGCGCGTGCCGGGGCTCAGCGGCGCCAGCGGCGCCTCGATCTCGATCGTCACGACGGCGACGTGCAGCGCGGCGCCGATCCGCAGTGTCTCGCGCGTGCCGCTCGCCAGCGGCGCCTGCGTGGTGTCCGTCGCGATCAGGCCCTGCCAGATGTCGAGCGTGACCGTGCGCGGCTGGCTCGTGACGACCCAGACGGCGACAAGCCGCGGCTCGACGCGGCGCACCACCGGACCCGCGAGCAGCACTGGGAGTGCCATCCTCGCCAACCTACCACCGGCGGGCCCTCGCAGGAGGTGCTGAGCGGAGCAGTCCGCGCTGTATGCCAAACTTGAATCGCGAGAAACCCGCTCGCGCAAGTATGGCATATCCCCTCCTTCATCCTGAGAACACGGCGCCTGCGCCGCTGACCCTGAGCGCTTCCGAGTTCGAAAGGTCCTTCCCTACCGAGGGGCAGCACAGGGGGTTGATGGTGTGGCGTCGTCTGCCCGGACCTACGCGCGCAGGCTCTCCTGCGGCTCCAGGCGCGTCATGTGGACGCTGACGTCGAGCGTCGAGGCCACTCTGCCCTGGTAGACGCCGCGGATCGGGGGGACGTCGGCGTAGTTGCGGCCGTGGCCGATCTTGAC
>JBBSNQ010000067.1:0-7558 GCA_038232575.1 Solirubrobacterales bacterium
CCGTCGCCATCGTCGCGGGCCCCGCCCCGGACGCAGTTGCGCCGTACGACGTTCCCGCGGCCGGCGGGTGTGCCGCGCGGGTAGTAGGACTCGACGTTGTGCCGGATCCTCGAGTTCGTAATTAGGTTGCCCTCGACGAGGTTGTCGTTCGAGGCGATCCCGCCGTCGCCTGCGAACAGGATTCCCTGGCCGTTGCCGTCGATCACGTTGCCCACGATCCGCGTGCCCTGCGCGTCGGGGTAGAGCTGGATGCCACGGTCGGTGTTGCCGAAGATCGCGTTGCCGACGATCCGGGCGTTCCGGGCCTTCTCGACGTAGATGCCGTGATCGTGGTTGGTCGAGGGCCGGCGGCCACAGTCGTGGATGCGGTTGCCCTCGATCAGCGTACGCGTGGCCGTGCCCCGCTTCTCCGAGCCCAGGATGAAGCAGATCCCCGTGTGCCGGTTGGTGACGTCGTTGCTGCGGAAGGTGACGTCGCTGGCATTGACGGTGGGACTCGGAAGCCCGCTGCGGTTTCGCCCGTCGAGGTTCAGATGTGCGATCGTGACGTGGTCGGCGCCGCGTGCCAGCCAGAGGCGCCCGAGGAGCAGGGCCCGCTCGCCCGGATAGCTGCGGATCGTGATCTCTGCTCCGGCTCGCCCGCCGCGCGAGATCTTGACGTCCTCGTCATAGGTCCCGGCCCGGAGGCAGCCGGTCTCTCCCGGCCGGAGTGCCGCGGTCAGCCTGCGCGCCGTCCTGAAGGGGGCGCCCGACGTTCCGGCGCTGCCGTCCGAGCCGCTGGGACTTGCGACCCTGCTGCACCCTTCTGCCGCGCGCGACTGGAAGGTTTGCGCGGACTCGACGAAGGGAGCCGCCAACAGCGTCACTGCCGCCAAGCCGATTGCGAGCATGGTCTTGCTGAGGATAGTACGTACGCCGATACGGGCCACGATTCTGCTATCGGCCGTAAGCGGATCGTTCTTGAGCACGATCACCCATGCGACGCGACACCGCGTGCCACGCGACACCTCGTCAGAATAGTGACTCACGGCGGGCGCGTCAGGTGGACGAGCGTCGTAGTCGGCCGGCAAGGGCTCGCCACCCGTCCCGCAGCTCCTGGATGGTGAGCTCGCGGGTTGCCAGCAGCACCACCAGGAAGGCCAGGAGCCCGCCGGCACCACCCACGGTCCAGTCGAGCAGCGACAGATTCGAGGTGCCAACCGCAGCGAGGACGCCGGCCATCGCCCCCGCCGCAACCAGCGCGCGTGAGAGCGTCAGCAGAAGGGGCCTCAGGCGCAGCCCCAGCAGCCGCCGACAGATCATGAAGTGCGCTGGCACGTATATCGCGAAGGCCACGTCTGTGCCGATCGCTCCTGCGACGATTCCGATTTTCCCCAGCAGCGCCAGGTCGATGGCGAGGTTCACGACCAGGGCGGCGATCGCGATCGGCACTCGACGGCGTGCCTCGCCCAGGTAGTTGACGCCGACCGAGACGAGCGGCGCTATCCCGGCGAGGAAGATGTACGGAGCGAGCGCCCGCAAGACCACTGCGGATTCGCCGTACTCGGAGCCGAGCAGCAGATCGACGATCGGGTTCGCCCAGACGATGACGGGCGCGACGATGGCCGCCTGCAGGACCATCAGGCCTCGCAGGGAGCGCTCGAAGGCGCCGACGCTGGGCGCCAGGCGCTCGTGGCGAGCGAGCCGTGGGGCTACGGCGTTCGCGAGCGCCAGCCCCGGATAGTGGAGGAAGGTGATCAGCTTCACCGGCGGCTGGAAGAAGCCGACCGATGCCGAGCCGAGGATCGCGCCGATCAGCAGGACGTCGACCTGGCTGAGCGCGGTGTAGGCGAGGTCGATCACGAGCAGCGCGCTGGCGTAGCCCGCGACCTGGCGGGCGATCTGGCCCGCGTCGGCACGTCGGACGTTCACCGACCGTCGCCCGAAGAAGCGAGCGGCGAGGCCGAGGCCGAACAGCGCCCCGAACCCGTACCCGATCGCGCGTCCGAAGGAGGCGCCGGCTGCGCCTGCGCCCAGCAGCACGAGCGCGACGCTTGCGCCCACCTCGACGGCGCTCTCGGAGAAGATCAGGCGCAGATTCATCTGGACGCGCCCGATCGCCACGAACGCGTACTGGTAGAGCATCATCAGGCTCTGCCCGAGCACGGCCAGCGCGATCCCGCGCAGCGGCCAGACGAGCGCGGGCTGTTCGTACGCGGCGGAGATCGGCCCAGCGGCAAGCAGCAGAGCCGCGGAGAACAGCGCTGCGGCCGCGAGCTTCAGCTTGAGCGCGCTCGCCAGCACCGCCGCGATGTCGGCGCGATTTCCTCGACGCTCGGCGATGAAGCGAGCGGCGGATTGGGTTATGCCGAAGTCGGCCGGCAGGAGCAGCAGCGCGCCGAAGCTCGCGGCCAGCGCGAAGATGCCGTAGTTGGATGGTCCGAGTGCGCGGACCAGGTAGAGCGTCAGCCCGGCGGTGAAGGCGGCCGTCGTCAGCTGGACGGCCATAGCGAAGACCGCGTTGCGGCGGATGCTCTCGCCGTCGACGGCTGCGTCTGTCTCTTCGGGTGCGCTCATAGGGGCTGGGCTCGTCCCGGCGCCCGGCTTGGGTGGAAGCTGCGGCCCTAGCCGAAACGGGCGGCGAGCCGGTGCCACCGCCGCGGGTGGGAGGCGGCCGCGACCGGGCGGGGAGGCAATGCTTGCCCGGCCAGGATGGCTCGCGGAGCCTCCTCGGTCAGCCAGGCCCACTGCATGCTCAGGGAGCCAGCCTCTGCACCGGCTTGCGTCAGAGCGTCGTTCAACGCGGGCGGCCGGTGCAGATGATCGTGGGCATCGGAGGCGATGTCGTGGACCAGGCGCTCGCGGACGAGCCGGAGCGCGAAGCGCTGCGGGGTGCGCCCGAAGCGACCCGCCAGCGACCCTGCCGTGATCGAGCACAGCGCTCCGTTGTGAACCAGCTGCTCGAGCCGCGAGGGCTCTTGCTGGAAGATGGGTGCGCGCTCGGGATGGGCGAGCAGGGGGACGAAGCCGCGTCGCTGCAACTCGCTCACGGCGCCGTCGAAGCTCGCCCCGCCGGCCGTCGAGTAGGGGCTCTCGAGCAGCGCGTGGCCTCCGGAGCCGAGGCAGAGGTCGTTCAACGCGACGTCGTCAAGCTCACCCACCTTCTCCGCCGCGATCTCGGCACCGGCCAGCACGCGCAGCGGGATGGCGGCCGCGCCGATCGCCGCGTTGAGCAGATCGACCTGGGCACCGATGATCCCGGGCTCGAAGCGGTGGTCGGAGCGGACGTGGGGAGTGGCTACGAGCGTGTCAGTACCGGCCGCTGTGGCAGCGGACGCCATCGCGAGGCTGAAATCGAGGTTGACCGGCCCGTCGTCGAGCTGGGGGAGGATGTGACAGTGAAGATCGATCACCGTCGAACGGAGGCTAGTTGGCTGAGGCGCTCGCGGCGTTCCGGAGCTCGCATTCGGTGCCTATCGGCAGGGTCGCGACTTGACGCGAGCTACCCCGTGCCGCTCGTCAGCGGCTCGAGCACGTTCGCTCGCAGCTGCTCGATCGCGAGCAGCAGGAAGCCGACGAGGATCGCAGTCGAGGCAAGCAGCTCGAGCGGCTCCTCGAGCGGCACGCTCGCGACGTCGAGGAGGGAGCTGAGGACCGCTATCGCCAGCGCCAAGACGAACGCCTGCGTTGCGCGTCGTGAAGAGAGGAGCACGTCTCGAAAGACGAGCAGGAATGCCAGGGCGGGCAGCGCGTAGAAGACGACGATCGCGTCGTCGGGTCGAGTGATGCCGGGCAGCGCGGTCAGGAAGCGGAGATTGTGCCCGAGCGTCTCGTGCAGGCCCATCAGCTCGTCGGCCGCGAGAAAGCCCGTCCCGAGCCACGTGAGCAGGAAGAACAACTCCACGCGCGGGCGACGCTCTGCCGCCGCGCGGAGCAGCAGCGCTACGAACAGCGAGAGCGTCGAGATCGAGACGAGGATGTAGCTGTTGAAGAGATCGGTCGAGGGCTTGAGCTCGGGTTCCGCGTAGAGATCGAACCGGCCGAGGATCCTGATCTGGTAGATCTCGCCCGTCGTATAGGGGAGGAGCTCGCCCTTGGCTACGACCTCGTAGCTGCTGGCGACCGCGTACGCGAGCGCGATCAGAGCCGCGAGCACAAGAACGCCCGCGACGAGTAAGGCCCTGCGAGCGATCGAACTCACCCTGGCGACTCTATCGGCGGCTTGGGACGCTCGGCGGGAGTAACGGCGAGCCCCGGCTCGCATAACCCGACTGCTGGGTGAGCACCGTCTGGCGGCTCGGGCCGGAGCCCTAGTGTGTGCCCTCGCCGCTCCCGCCCGTCCCCGCCGCCGGTGGGCGGGACTCCTCGGCGAGCGAAGTGATCGCGAGGTCACCGCGGGCCGCGGACTCGAGCACCTCGCCGGCCTCCTCACCCGAGCGCGCGTAGAGCTCGACGAGCAGGTAGATCACGATCCGCTCGGCCTCGTGCTTGTGGAAGCGCACGTGGGTGAAGAACTCGCGCGTGCCGTGATCGCCGAAGGCCGCGAAGGCGAGCGCGTCGCCCGCCTCGGGGCCCGAGCACTGCTCGACCTGGTCGGCATCCACGGTCACGGTGCACGAGGCGACCCACGGCGTGCCGGCGATCATCCGCTCCCAGCGGTCCTCGACCGCCTCGATGCGGCTGACGCGGCGTCCACTCTCCTCGTAGAAGGCGAGCGCGAGGTGGGGCTGGTCGTGCAGACAGTCGCCGCACTGGACCACCGCGTCCTGAACCTCCTCGAACGGGTCGATGGCCTCCGCGGTCTCCGCGTCGACCTTGAGGATCCCCTCGTAGTGGAGCTGTACGTCGAGGTTCTGCGACCAGCATCGGTAGCAGCGCAGCCAGCTCGACGCCGTGCCCACTGGTTCGCTTGCCTGTCCCGCCATACCCCAATTATGCTGCACGCGTGAGGCAAGCGCTTGCCGCCGCGCTGGCGCTGCTCCTGAGCACGCTCTCGGCGGCCTGCGCGGGAGCGGGGGGCGAACCGGCCCCAAGGCCGGTCAGCGGTCCTGCGAAGGAGGTGGCCGAGGTGGTGCAGGCGTTCGAGCGCTCGCTCGGGCGGCAGGATCTCCGCCGCATCTGCTCGGACCTGTTCTCCGAGCGTCTACGTGCGCAGGCCGGCGGCCGACGCTGCGCGGCTACCTTGCGCCGGACGACGGCGCGGCTGCGCGAGCCGCGCATCGAGCTGCGCCAAATCGAGCTGAGCGGCGAGCGCGCCACCGCACGCGTGAGCGCGGCGGCAAGGGGCGAGCCATCGGAGCCCGATTCGATCGAGCTCGTGCGCCAGCGCGGGCGTTACCGCATCTCAGACTTCGGGCGCTAGCGGCGGCGGTGGTGGCGCTAGGAGCGGCGGCGACGCCGTGACGAGCGCTCACGCTGGGCGCGGACGTTCCGGTCGCGCCGTTGCTCGGTGGCGCGACCGTCGCCCTGCTGGACAGCCGTCTCGCCGGATGAGCGCAGCAGCACGGCGATCAGCGCCACCGCGAAGGCGATCTGGCCGAATGTGAGCGCCGTGCCGAGGTTGGGGGCGCCCGCAACAACGGCGAGCAGCGTGACCGCCGCCCCGGCGCCCAGAACCACGGCGAGCTGCAGGGCCAGACGCACCAGGCGAGCCTAGTGGACCCCCGGGCGCGACGGGCGCCCGCGTCTTTGGGTCGGCTGGCCGTCCGGCTAACGGGCCGTCTGCCCGGCAGCACGCTGCTCGAGCAGCCCCACGAGCGCCTGCACGTCGAGCGAGGCGTCCTGCGCTGCCAGCAGGCGCTCGGCCGCGCGCCGGCCGCCAAGCGCCCGAAGGGCACGCTCGCCGTGCTCGCCGACGAGCTCCGAGAGCGCGGCGAGGCGCCGCGAGCGCACGCGTGCTCCGGCCACGTCGAGTGCGGCGCGGTGCTCGTCGAGCGCATCGACGAGCTCGTCGATCCCAGACGCGGGCGAGACCGACGAGGCCGCCAGCACGGGCACTCCGCGCGAGCCGAGCGAGCGCAGCGCCGAGACGAGGTCGCGCCGTGCGCGCTGAGCCGGCGGGCCGAGGTCGGCTTTGGTGACCACGAGCACGTCGGGTACCTCCATGATGCCGGCCTTGATGAACTGCAGCGCATCGCCCGAGGCAGGCTGCACGACGAGCGCGACGGTGTCGGCGACCTGCTCGACATCGGTCTCCGACTGGCCCACGCCCACCGTCTCGATCACCACGAGGTCGAACGCGCAGGCGAGCGCCTGTGCCGCCTCGCGCGTCGCGGGCGCCAGTCCGCCGAGCCGGCTTCCGGCGGCGGTGGAGCGGATCAACACGCCGCCGTCGCGGGGCTCATGCTCGATCCGGGCGCGGTCGCCGAGCAGGGAGCCGCCCGACCGCTTCGAGGTCGGGTCGACAGCGAGGATCGCCACCGTTCGGTCGTGCGCGCGCCAGCTCGCGAGCAGCGCGGAGAGCAGCGAGGACTTTCCGGCTCCCGGCGGACCGGTGACCCCGATCACATGAGCCGGCGCCTCGCCCTCGAGCGCGGCGGGCGAGATCTCCGCGAGCAGGGCGGCCGTGCGCTCACGCCCCGCGGCGGAGCGGTCCTCGATCAGGTTCAGGCTCTGCGGGGCCGCCGAGCGGTCGCCCGTGCGCAGGCGCCGTCCAAGCGACGCCGGGTCAGGCAGCTCCGGCTCCGACCGCGTTTCGGTCGGCGACGAGCTCGACGATGTCGCCCATGATGCTCGTGATGTCGAAGTCCTTCGGCGTGTAGACGCGCGCCACCCCGGCGTCGACCAGCGCGCGCGCATCGACAGCGGGGATGATCCCGCCCACGATCACCGGCACATCGGCGCCGGCCGAGCGCAGCTCCTCGAGCACGCTCGGGATCAGCTCGCGGTGCGAGCCCGACAGGATCGACAGCCCGACGACGTGGACGCCCTCCTGGGCCGCAGCGGCTGCGATGCGCGCCGGCGTCAGGCGGATGCCCTCATAGACGACGTCCATGCCGGCGTCGCGCGCGCGCACGGCGATCTGCTCGGCGCCGTTCGAGTGGCCGTCGAGCCCGGGCTTGCCAACGAGGATCTTGATCCGGCGCCCGAGCCCCTCGGAGACCTCCTCGACGCGGTCGCGCAGCCGGGCGAGCGGGGCGTCGCCTCGCTCGGTGTCGCCGGAGGCTCCGTCGGCGGACCCGTTTCGAGGCGCGCCGTCTCCGGGCGCGGCCGCGAACGCATCCGGATCCTGCGGTGCTGTCGCCTCCTCCGGCGCCGCCGTCGCAACGCCGGTGGGAGCGCGGTACTCGCCGAAGGCCTCGCGCAGCACGCCCGCCCACTCGCCGGTCGTGGCGCCGGCCTCCGCTGCCCGCAGCGTCGCCGGCATCACGTTGACGGCCGCATCGCCCGCGGCGGCGGCGAGCTCGTCGAGCGCTCCCCGGACGGCGCTCTCGTCGCGCTCCGAGCGCCAGCGCTCGACGGCCTCGATCTGACCGCGCTCGATGTCGGGGTCGACGGTCAGGATGCCGCCGTCCTCGCCCTCCTGCAGCGGCGAGGGCTCGGAGCTCGTGAACGCGTTCTGGCCGACGACCGTGCGCTC
>JBBSNQ010000068.1:0-7530 GCA_038232575.1 Solirubrobacterales bacterium
GAAAGACGCTGCGGAACCAACGTCGCGTTAGCCCGAACCGAGCGCCGCGACGAGGGCCTCACCGGAGCCAGGCCCCGCGCGAGTAGCGCCGGAGTGGAGCGTCCACGGCACCTAGAGGGACGGCGCGCCGGGCACCCGGGCTAGCCGCGCCCGTACAGCAGCACGAGCGCCCGCTCGAGCAGCTTCGTCCCGAGCCTCGAGTAGGGGAAGAAGTGCAGCTCGCGCTTGGGCGCGAAGCGCGTGACGAGGATCGAGTGCGTATTGCAGTACTTGCGGATCCCGGCCGCGCCGTGGCGGACGCCCATGCCGGACTCGCGGATGCCGCCGAAGGGGGCCTCCTGGGCGAGGTAGTTGACGAGGCAGTCGTTGACGCAGGTGGCGCCCGCCTCGATGCGCCGCGCGACGCGCTCACCGCGCTCTACGTCCTTCGTCCAGACGCTCGAGTCGAGCCCGTAGCGGGAGTCGTTGGCGAGCCTGATCGCCTCTTCCTCGTCGCGCACGCGCATGATCGGCAGCGTCGGGCCGAAGGTCTCCTCGTTCATGATCTCCATCGTGTGATCGACGTTCGAGAGGATCGTCGGCTCGAAGAAGTCGCCGGCTCCGCTCGCGCGCTTGCCGCCCACGAGCACCTTCGCGCCCTTCGCGACGGCGTCCTCCACGTGCGCTTCCATCGTCTCGATCTGGGGCGGGTAGGTGACCGCCCCGACCTCGACCGAGCCCGCGCCGCCGGGAGCGCCCTGCCGCAACGCCTTCGTCTTCTCAACGACGCGCTCGACGAACGGCTCGTAGATCTTCTCGTGCACGTAGGCGCGCTCGACGGAGATGCAGGTCTGGCCGCTGTTCGACATCGAGTAGAAGACCGCAGCGTTGGCAGCCCGCTCGAGATCCGCGTCCTCGAGCACGATCATCGGGTCGTTGCCGCCGAGCTCGAGCGCCACCGGGGTCAGCCGCTGCGCGGCCTGACCCATGATCTGCTTGCCGATCTCGGTCGAGCCGGTGAACATGACCATGTCGACGTTGTCGACCACCGCGGAGCCGGTCTCGCTGCCGGCACCGGTGGCGACCAGGAAGACGTCCTCGGGAACGCCGGCGGCCTTCATCCCCTCGGCCATCAGCAGAGAGGTCAGCGGGGTGACCACGCTCGGCTTGAGGATCACCGAGTTGCCGGCCATCAGCGCCGGAATCGCATCGCCGAAGTTGTTCGTCAGCGGGTAGTTCCACGGACCGATCACGCCGACGACGCCGTGCGGGCGGTAGCGAGTGACGACCTTGCGCCCGAGCAGGAAGGGAGAGTGCGGGCGCACGCGCTCATCGGCGAGGTACTTCTTCGTGCGCTTAGCCCAGAAGCCGAGTGAGTCCGCGACGTAGACGAACTCGCCGAGCTGGGCGTCCTCGCGCGTCTTGCCGTTCTCGGCGCAGACGGTCTGCAGCACGCGCTCGCGGTTCTCGACCAGCCAGCGCCGCACCTTGAGCATCAGCGCCGCACGACCATCGAAGCCGAGTGACTCCCAGAGCGGCTGCGCGGCGCGTGCGCGCGCCGTCAGCGCCTCGACGCCGGCCGCGTCCAAGGTCGGCACCTCGGCGATCGTCGCGCCCGTTGCGGGGTTCTGCACGGCCACCATCTTCCCCGCCGCGCCGTTGCCCTCGTGTGCGTGCACCTGCTGCGCCCTTGGCTGCTCGACCGTGGCCATGTGTCTCCTCTCGCCTGCTTTCCCGGCTAGCCGTCCACCGGCACTCTAGGCCCTCTCCTACCGGCGCGCGAGCTCAAGTCGCAGCTCGACGCCGCGGACCTCGTGGCCGCCTACCTGATCGACCACCTCCGAGGCGCGGGCGGCGGGAACCTCGACTCCGGAGAAGCGCTCGAGGACGCGCACGCCGGTGACCTCCTCGCCCTCGAGGTGTGAGCGGTCTACAAGCGCCCCGATGATGTCGGCCGGCTCGATCCCGTGGACGCGCCCGGCGCCGACGAGCAGCCTCGCCCGGGCCCCGTCGCGGGCGGGGTTCGGCTTGGTGTGGCGCGGCCGGCGCGTCTCGCGAACGGTCGGCTCCGCCTCGGCCGGCTGCTCGTCGCGGGTGAGCGGCGGGGTGGTCCCAGCGGGCGTGGCTGCCCCCGATGCCGGCTCGGCTGACTCTGCGACGGCCTTGGTCGTCTCTGCCGCGGGTTCGGCCGTCTCCGAGGCGGACTTCGCCTTCTCCACCGCAGGCGTCGTCGCCTCCGCCGCCGGCTTTGCCTTCTCCGCCGCCGTTGACTCGGCCTTCTCGGAACGACCCCCGCCCTTACGCGGGGCCCCGCCGTTGGCCGACCACTCGCCGAGCTCGATCGAGGAGTGGCGCTCGATCGCCTCGAGCGCCGGGCGGTCGCGCGGGGTGATCAGCGTGATCGCCCGCCCCGAGCGCCCGACGCGTCCCGTGCGCCCGATCCGGTGCACGTAGATCTCGGGCGAGTTCGGGATGTCGAAGTTAACGACGTGGGTGACGCCGGAGATGTCGAGCCCGCGGGCCGCGACGTCGGTCGCAACGAGCAGCCGCTCGCGCCCGTCCTTGAAGGCGATCATCACGCCGTCGCGTGCGCCCTGGGACATGTCGCCGTGCAGAGCCTTTACCCGCACGCCGCGATCGCCGAGCGCGCGGGCGAGCTTGTCGGTGCCAATCTTGGTGCGCACGAAGACGATCGCCTGGTCGGGGCGCTCGGCCTCGATCACGCGCCCGAGCGCCTCGGCCTTCGTGCGCTGGTCGGCGACCTCGAGGTAGAAGTGCTCGACGGTGTCGATCGTGAGCGTCGCGGAGGCGACCTTGATCGTCACCGGGTCCATCATGCGGCTCTCCGCGAGATGCTTGATCTCCGTAGGCATCGTCGCCGAGAAGAGCGCGGTCTGACGACCCTGCGGGCAGCGCCCGAGGATCTTCTCGACATCCTCGAGGAAGCCGAGGTCGAGCATCTCGTCGGCCTCGTCGAGGACGACGTAGCGAGCCTCCGAAAGGACGAGCTCGTGACGGCTGATCAAGTCCATCACGCGCCCGACGGTGCCGACGACGATCGGGGCGCCCTGCTTGAGCCAGGCGACCTGGGAGCGAATCGGAGCACCGCCGAAGATCGCGACGACCTGGATCGCCCGGTGCGCGCCGTACGCGCGCAGCGCCTGGGTCACCTGGATGCAGAGCTCGCGCGTGGGCGTCAGCACGAGCGCCTGCACCTCCGGGCTCGCGGGATCGACCTGCTCGAGCATCGGCAGGCCGAACGCCGCCGTCTTGCCGGTGCCGGTCTGGGCCTGGCCGATCATGTCCCGCCCCTGGAGCAGCTGGGGGATCGCCTGCTCCTGGATCGGCGTCGGCCGGTCGTAGCCGAGATGGGTGAGCGCCTCGAGCAGCGGCTGCGAGAGGCCGAGGTCGGCGAACTTGCTCACCTCGGGCACGGCCTCGGCCTTATCCCCGCTCATCTCGGCTGCGGCCTCATCCTCACCGCTGGCGACCTCGTCCTCGCTCATCTCGCGCGCGGCCTCATGCGCTCGGGTCGAGCAGCAGCTTGCCGCTCGTGCCGCGCGCCTGAATCTCCTCGTGCGCGCGGCGTGCCTCGGACAGTGGATAGGTCTCGCCGACGATCGCCCGCAGCTCCCCGCGCGCCGCACGGTCGAAGAGCTCCTGCAGCGGCCCGGCGATCATGTCCTCGCGGCCGAGACAGTGCATCAGCCAGAAGCCTACGACGGCCTGGCTGTTACGCATCAGCTGGGCATTGGTGAGCTGTGTCTGCTCGCGGCTCGCCAGGCCATAGGCGACGATCCGCCCGAAGGGCGCGAGTGCCTCGAGGCTCTGGTCGAACACTGAGCCACCGGCCATCTCGAGCACGATGTCGACCTTCTCGCCGCCGTTGGCCTCGCGCAGCGCCTCGCAGAGATCATCGGAGCGGGAATCCACGGCGGCGTCGGCGCCGAGCTCGAGCGCCAGCTTGCGCTTGTCCTCCGAGCTCGCCGAGGCGATCACGCGGCCAGCGCCGAGCTGCTTGGCGAGCTGGACGGCGAGCGACCCGACTCCGCCGGCCGCGGCATGCACGACCACGCTCTCGCCCTCGCGCATCCGCGACGAGGTGGTGAGCAGATGCCAGGCGGTGAGGCCCTGCAGGAGCAGCGCGAGCGCGACCCCGTCCTCGACGCCGTCGGGGATCGGAAACGTCGTGGACGCGGGGCCGGCGGCGTACTCGGCGTAGCCGCCGCTGCCAAGCAGCGAGATCACGCGCTGCCCCTGCTCGAGCCCGTCAGCCGCGTGCTCGACGACGCCCGCCACCTCGGAGCCGGGCGTCAGCGGCAGCTGCTGCTTGGCGAGATAGGAGTTCTCGCGCGCGTGCGTGTCGGCGAAGTTGATCCCGGCGCGCGCGACCTTGACCAGGACCTCTCCCTCCCCGGGCTCGGGCTCGGGTGCGTCCACCAGCTGGAGCACCTCCGGTCCGCCGAATTCGTCGATCCTGATCGCGCGCATCGCGGCGTCAGGGTAGTCTGTCGCGGTCGTGAGCCTGGTTGTCGTCGGATCGATCGCCTTCGACGCGGTCAAGACTCCGTTCGGGGAGCGCGACCGCATGCTCGGCGGAGCCGCCGTGCACTTCTCGCTCGCCGCGAGCTTCTTCACCGACGTGCGCGTCGTCGGTCCGGTCGGCGACGACTTCGGCGAGGCCGAGTACGCGGTGCTGCGCGAGCGTGGGGTCAACACCGACGACGTGGAGCACGTGGCCGGCGGCGAGACCTTCTTCTGGCGCGCCCACTACGAGCACGACCTCAACGTCGCCCACACCGACGAGACGCTGCTGGGGGTCTTCGCCGACTTCGAGCCCAAGCTCTCACCGGCCTCCGCCGGCGCCGAGACGGTCTTCCTCGCGAACATCCAACCCGACCTCCAGCGCGCCGTGCGCGAGCAGTGTCAGGCCGCGGCGCTCGTCGGCCTCGACTCGATGAACCTCTGGATCGACACCGCGCGCGACTCGCTGCTGCGGACGATCGCCGGCGTCGACATCGTGCTGCTCAACGACGCCGAGGTCCGCATGCTGACCGACGAACCGAACCTGCTCGTCGCCGCCCGCCAGATCATGGAGATGGGCCCGCGCGCGGTCGTCGCAAAGCGCGGCGAGTACGGGGCGGCGCTGATCACGTCCGAGGGCTTCTTCGCACTGCCCGCGTACCCACTCGAGACGGTCATGGACCCCACGGGCGCCGGCGACTCCTTTGCAGGCGGCTTTCTCGGCTACCTCGCATCGCAGGACGGCGGGGCGGCCGAGGGCGATGACGACGGGGCGCTGCGACGGGCGATGACCTACGGGTCGGTGCTCGCCTCGTTCAACGTCGAGGGCTTCGGCACCGAGCGCGTGCGCGAGCTGACGGACGAGGAGATCCACGCACGCTTCGGCGAGCTCAAGGAGATGACCTCCTTCGAGGCCGTGCCGGCCGCCTGAGCGCCCGCGGCGGTACAGCCGCCTGGGCGCCGCCGGGTGGTCCCGCGCGAGAGCCGGCGGGAATTTCCGCGCTCTGCGCGGCGGCACAAGCTCAACTCGGTAGGCCGGCTCAGCGAGGCATCGCGTAACCCAGGTCACAACGCTGTTACGAGCCTTCCGGGGTGGGTGACCTTGGTCCCGCATGCTGGGGCAAAGACCACCCAGTGATCGTGGGGCGGCCGCTGAGCGCACCACGCGCGTAACGAGGCAGGCCAGTTGGTTACGGGAGGTGCAAGTCCGGCGACCGCGGGCTACGATGGGTCGCCATGGGCTGGGCGATCTTCTACATGGTGGTGATCCTCAAGATCCCGCTCGCACTCATGCTGTGGCTGATCTGGTGGTCCGTGCACGAGCCTCCCGAGGCCGAGGGTCAGCAGGAAGAGGAGGACGGAGACGACGGCGGCAGCCGGCACCTGCGCCCCCGCCGGCCGCGCCCGCCGCGGCGCGGCTCAGGCTGTGCGCCACAGCCATCTGCTCCGAGGCGCGTGCGGACGAACGCACGCCGCCCCATGCGGAAGCACGCGTGAGAGTCCGCGATGAAGGCCGGAGCGTCGGCGATAAGGGCCAGGGCGCGGTGACCGCGCTGGTCGCCGGCAAGCGCCGAACGCGATGCCCGAGCTGAACGCGTTCGACATCATGGGCTTCGGGCTCGCGCTTTGGGGGGTCGTGATCGGCGCGCTCGGCCTTTCTCGGCAGCAGTTCCCAGCCTCGCGCGCGGGGGAGGCGCTCGTGGCCACGATCTCGGTCGTGCTCGTGGCCGGGGCGATCGCCTCGGCGATCATCACCTCGATCCACGAGGAGGGCACGGAGCCCGACGACAAGGCCGCCAGCACGCTCCAGGTAGATCACTGACCCGAGCCGGGAGTGGCCTGAGCTCGAGCGGCTGAAGTGCGCGGCCGTGGACTGAGCTCCAGCCGCCGAGGCGTGCAGCCGTGGACTGAGCGCGGGCCGCGCTGAGGTGCGCGGCCGCCGACTCCACTCGAGCCGCCGAGGCCACCGGCGTAGACTCGTCTGCGGACCGCAAGACCCGGCGCCCGAGGAGAGCGATCATGGCTGAGGAGCAGACGCAGGAGAAGACGCAGTCCCAGGACGGCGACGGACGCGTGGCTAGCGGCGGGGAGTCGCTCTCCGTCACCGACAACAGGACCGGGCAGTCCTACGAGCTCGAGATCACGGACGGCACCGTGAGGGGCATGGACCTGCGCCAGATCAAGGTCTCCGAGGACGACTTCGGGCTCATGTCCTACGACCCGGCGTTCACCAACACGGCCGCCTGCCGCAGCGAGATCACCTACATCGACGGCGAGGCCGGCGTGCTCGAGTACCGGGGCTACCCGATCGAGGGGCTCTGCGAGAACTCGACCTACCTCGAGGTCGCCTACCTGCTGATCCACGGCGAGCTGCCGACCCCGGAGCAGCGCGAAGCCTGGATCTTCGACGTGACCCATCACACCTTCGTGCACGAGAACATCAAGCGCTTCATGGAGGGCTTCCGCTACGACGCCCACCCGATGGGCATGCTGCTGGCCTCGGTCGGCGCGCTCTCGACGTTCTATCCCGAGTCGAAGGCGACCGACGACGAGCGCGAGCGCTACATAGCCGCGGTGCGCATGATCGCCAAGATGCCGACGCTCGCCGCGTTCGCCTACCGCCACTCGCTCGGGCTGCCGCGCATCTACCCGGACAACGACCTCGACTACCCCTCGAACTTCCTCTCGATGCTGTTCAAGATGACCGAGACGAAGTACGAGCCGGACCCGCGGCTCTCGCGCGCGCTCGACATCCTCTTCATCCTGCACGCCGACCACGAGCAGAACTGCTCGACGAGCGCGGTGCGGGCCGTCGGCTCGTCCCAGGTCGACCCCTACTCGGCCGTGGCCGCGGGCGTCGCGGCGCTGTACGGGCCGCTGCACGGCGGCGCCAACGAGGCCGCGCTGCGCATGCTCGACCGGATCGGCACGGTCGACAACATCCCCGACTTCCTCGAGGGCGTGAAGAACAAGGAGGAGCTGCTCTCGGGATTCGGCCACCGCGTCTACAAGAACTACGACCCGCGC
>JBBSNQ010000069.1:0-7444 GCA_038232575.1 Solirubrobacterales bacterium
ATCGGTGGTGATGGTGCTCGGCGTAGGCGCCGATCGCAGCGCGCGCCGCCTCGAGGCTCTCGTATTCGTTGCACACTCGTGGCCTCCGGCCAACGAGTTACGTCTGCGCCGCGCCGGCCGGAGAGTGCTCCGCGAGCAGGGATCGCAGTTCGCCCATAGTGAGCCAGGGCGCCCGACGATGAATCATCCGGTGGCAGTTCGAGCAGATGAGCGCCAGATCCGCAAGCCTCGTGCGGCCTGAGCGACGCGATCGGAATCGTATGGTGGCATTCGATGAAATCGGCGCCACGCTCGCCGTAGACAACCTCGAAGTTGAACCCGCAGCCCTCGCAGGAAAGATGGCCGTGTGCCTGCCTGGTCCCTATTTTCCGCTGCTCCACGAGCTTGGCGTTGCGCTCCCGAACCCGGTGCGTGCGCGTTAGCACCCGGCCCTCTGGCGCATCCGCGATCTCGTCTTCAACGAGGTCGGCCTCCGCGCGCGTGACGGAGCTGAGGTTCGCTCGAATCGCGGCGGCCGTCCCCCGAAGCCGTGAGCGGTCCCCGGCGAACTCCGTCCATACCTCCCGATCCCCGCGCCCGCCGTGTTCCAGACCGCCGGCGCGGTTGCTCGGATCCAGTGCTGCAAAGTTGCCGATCTTCCGCGCCACGGCGGCGCGGCTTCGGAAGGCAGGATCGCCGGCCAGCTGCGCCTCTACCGGGATGGATCGCAGCAGCGCGCTTGCCTCGTCACGCTCGGGACCCGTCGTATTGCCCTCGCCGTCCATGTAGAGGTCGAGCACCAGTATCAGCTCATCCCTCAGCCACGCGACGCTTCGAGAACGCTCAGCCATGCCGGTAAGTATCGCCCCCCGCGCGGGATGCAAGCCAAGCCGTGACTACCTGATGGTCACGGCCGATCCCGGAACGATTCCAAAGAGTCGAGTGCCGTGAGCTTCTACTCAGCCGAGACCGGGCCTGGGGAACATCGCCGGATCCGAAGCCCTTTGGGTTCCTCCATAAACACCGCTCTTTAGAGGTGGTTCTCGGGATGGGCAGTGCCGGGCTCGAACCGGCGACCTCCTGCTTGTAAGGCAGGCGCTCTTCCAGCTGAGCTAACCGCCCGCGGCCGGTGGCGGCGCAGGACGCGCGCGCCGAAACCAGTGGAGGACCGAGTCTAATCTCGCGCGGTGGACGCTCCGCTGGCGTGCCCGTGGCCGCACACCTCCGCCCGCTGCCCGCGGTCGGAGGGCGCCAGTCTCCCTACGATGGAGCGGTGACCGCGAAGCTCTTTCTGAAGGCGACGCTCGTGCAGGCTGGGACGGTGGCCGCAGCGTTTGCGATTCTGCTCGCCGCGCCGCTGCCCGAGGACTTCTTCCGCGAGCAGGGCTCCTTCGTCGGTCCGCTCGCCTGGCTCGCCTGCTCGCTCCTCACGGCGTTAATCCTGCGCTTGCCGGTCGGCCGGGCGATCGTGGCGGGGCTGGTCAGCGGCGGCGTGGCGGCACTCGCCGGAGTCGCCCTGGGCGTGCTCGCCAGCCCAACGACGGGTCACAACACGGGCGTCGCGCTCGGGGTCGTGGTCTTCGGCGCAACGGTCGCTCTGGGCCGTGGGTACGACACCGTGCGCAGCGAAGCGCCGGGCAGCGCGCAGTAGGGGCGGCGGGGATCGAACCCGCGACCTCCGGCTTGAAAGGCCGGCGTCCTCACCACTAGACCACGCCCCCTGGGTGCGATTCTACGGGGCGTGCGATCATCGGCGTAAAGGAGAGCCACCGTGACTGAGCAGGCGAGCAGCGAGCAGGCAGATGCAGGTCGGCCGTCGGTAGCCGTGCTCGGCACGGGCACGATGGGCGCGCCGATGGCCCGCAACCTGCGCGCCGCGGGGCTCGAGGTGCGCGCCTGGAACCGGACCCGAGCGAAGGCGGAGCCGCTGATCGACGACGGCATAACGATCGCCGACACGCCCGCGGAGGCCGCCCGCGGCGCCGGCGCGCTCATCACGATGCTCGCCGACGGCGACGCGGTGGCCGCTGCCATGGGCGGGAGCGACGGCGCGCTTGCGGCGATGCCCGAAGCCTCGACCTGGATCCAGATGAGCACCGTCGGCATCGGGGCGACGGAGGAGCTCGCGGCGAGCGCCGCCGAGTGCGGCGTCGCCTTCGTTGATGCACCGGTGCTCGGCACCAAGGAGCCCGCCGAGCAGGGGCAGCTGCTAGTGCTCGGCTCGGGTCCGCAAGGGCAGCGGGAGCGCTGCCGGCCGATCTTCGATGCCGTCGGCGCCACGACGCGCTGGCTCGGCGAGGCGGGCGCGGGCAACCGCATGAAGATCGTCCTGAACGGCTGGCTGCTCTCGCTGACCGAGGCGCTCGCCGAGACGATCGCGCTCGCCGAAGCGCTGGGCGTCGACCCCACCGAGTTCCTGGAGACGATCGACGGCGGCCCGGTCGGCGCGCCCTACGCACAGCTCAAGGGCAGGGCGATGATCGATCGCAGCTTCGAGCCGAGCTTCCCGCTGCGCCTCGCCCTCAAGGATGCCGAGCTGGTGGGCGAGGCGGCGTTGCGCAAGGAGCTCGAGCTGCCGCTCCTGCGCATCGTGGCCGACCAGCTCGCACGCGCTGCCGAGCTCGGCCATGGCGACGAGGACATGGCCGCGACCTACTGGGCGACCGCGGCACCGGCGAACGAACCGCTCGGCGAGCCCGGCCACTACGGCGGCCGTGGCGCAGCCGAGGTTCGCCGGTCACGCGCGACACGCTGAGCGGTCGGCTCCCCGGCAGCGCCTTGCCCGCCGCGGCAGTGGGCCCCCTGGGACTCGAACCCAGCCCGCCGGAGTAAAAGTCCGGTGCTCTACCGGATGAGCTAGAGGCCCCGCGCCGCGCCGATGCTAGTTGCGCGGGCCCCGGTCGCCGGGTGCCTGTACCGCGCAACGACCTCAGTGCCGGAAGTGCCGCCGCGAGGTGAAGACCATCGCAACGCCGGCCGCGTCGCAGGCCTCGACGACCTCGTGGTCGCGGCGCGAGCCGCCGGGCTGGATGATCGCGCGCACGCCGGCGTCGATCGCCGCCTGCGGGCCGTCGGCGAACGGGAAGAAGGCATCGGAGGCGACGACCGCGCCCTCGAGCGAGACCTGGGACTTCTCGACGGCGAGCCGGACCGAGTCGACCCTGCTCATCTGGCCCGCGCCGATCCCGAGCGTCCCAAGATCGCTCGCGAGCACGATCGCGTTCGAGCGCACGTGCTTGCAGGCCTTCCACGCAAACAGCATGTCGCCCCACTCCGGCTCGGCGGGCTTGCGCTCGGTCACGACACGCATCTCGTCGCGTCCTTCGAGGTCCTGGTCGCGGTCCTGGATCAGCACGCCTCCGCGCACCCGTCGCAGGTCGTGCTCGCCGACGTAGGGGCGGCGGCGCTCGCGATCGTCGAGGATGCGCAGGTTCTCCTTGGCGCGCAGGATCTCGAGCGCATCTTCGTCGTAGCCGCGCGCGAATACGAGCTCGAGGAATAGCCCGTCGAGCTCCTCGGCGAGGGCGCGATCGACGCGCCCGTTGAGGCACACGACGCCGCCGAAGGCGCTCATCGGGTCGGTGGCGAGCGCCTTCCTGAACGCCTCGCCGAGCGTGCTGGCGAGCGCGACGCCGCAGGGGTTGTTGTGCTTGAGCACCGCCGCCGCCGGCACCTCGAACTCCGACAGCAGCTTGCGGCCGGAGTCGAGGTCGAGCAGGTTGTTGAACGACAGCTCCTTGCCGTGCAGCTTCGAGATCATCGAGAGCAGGTCCGTCCGCGCGCCCGCCTGCGAGTAGTAGGCGCCGCGCTGGTGCGGGTTCTCGCCGTAGGAGAGGTCGAGCACCTTCTCGTAGGCGTTCACGTAGAGCGAGGGGAAGTCCTCGCCACGCTCTGCGAACCAGCGCGCGATCGCGGTGTCGTAGCGCGCGGTGTAGGAGAAGGCCTCCATCGCAAGCGCCTCGCGCGTGGGCACCGAGAGGCGTCCGCCGGAGTCGCCCAGCTCGTGCAGCACGGCGTCGTAGCTCTCGGGCTTTACGACGACTGCGGCGTAGGCGTGGTTCTTGGCAGCCGCGCGGACCAGCGCCGGACCGCCGATATCGATGTTCTCGATCACCTCCTCGTCGGCTACGCCGCGGCGGCCGGCGGTCTGCTCGAAGGGGTAGAGGTTTACGCACACGAGGTCGATCGGCTCAATCTCGTGCTCTGCCAGCGTCTCCTGGTGCTCGGCGTTGGACCGCATCGCGAGTAGGCCGGCGTAGATGCGCGGGTTGAGCGTCTTGACGCGCCCGTCGAGGATCTCGGGAAAGCCGGTGTAATCCTCGACCGCACGCGCCTCGATGCCGGCGTCCTGGAGCTCGCGCGCGGTGCCCCCGGTCGAGACGATCTCGACGCCGAGCTCGGTGAGCCCGCGGGCGAAGTCGACCAAGCCGCGCTTGTCCGAGACCGTGAGCAGCGCGCGGCGCACGCGGCTCTCGCCCGGCTGCTCGAGCGACCCGCCGTTCGCGGCCGCCGCGGCCGCGCCCGGGCTGTCGGATCCCTGCGAGGGCGAGCTCAACGGATCCGCTCCCCGCGCGCCGCGCGCTCATCCTGCGCATCGCGCTCGGCCCCTCCGCCGCGCCCGGCCCCTCCGCCGTCACCGGCGTCCTCCGGCGCGATCAGCACCTGCCGTGGATGCTCGGGATCGATCGAGACCCGACCCTGAGCGCACAGCCTGATCACCTGCGGCAGCAGCTCGTGCTCGATCTCGTGTATCCGTCCCTCGACCACGTCGATGTCCTGCGCAGCATACGACGGGAGCTCGAACGCGCGCTGTGCGATCACCGGACCGCTGTCGACGCCCTCGTCGACGTAGTGGACCGTCACACCCATCACCTTGACGCCGTGCTCGAGCGCCCGCTCGATCGCGCGGATGCCGCCGAAGGCGGGCAGCAGCGACGGATGGACGTTGATCAGCCGGCCCCCGAAGCGACGCACGAAGGCGGGCGAGAGGAGCTCCATGAAGCCCGCGAGCACGACGAGCTCGACCCCGCGCGCGAAGAGCCAGTCGCCGAGCGCCTCGTCGCGCTGCTCACGGCTTGCGTAGTCGGATGCCGCGAAGGCCTCGGTCTCGATGCCGGCGCTCCGCGCGCGCTCGAGCGCCCTCGCCCCGGGCCGGCTCGAGCCCACGCACGCAACCTCGATCCCGTCCTGGCCATGCACGGAGTCGAGGATCGCCTGCAGGTTCGTGCCCTCGCCCGAGACGAGGGCGGCCACGCGGTAGCTCAAGGGGCGGTGGCCGCTGGGCCCGCGGCGCTCATGCTGCGCAGTCTCTCACGCCCGCCCCGGACCTCACGCGGCCCCGGGATCTCATGCTGCCTCCCGCACCTCACGCCGCGGCGCGGTCCGCCGGCGCGCGCAGGACCGGGTAGGGGCCGCCCGTGGTCGCAAGGCGCTGCGCCTCGATTAGCGCGTCGATCCGCGCGAGGATCTCGGCGCGGCGCAGGTGCGAGGCGGTGCCGTAGGCGGGCAGGCCGTCGTAGGAGCCGCGGCCGATCTTCTTCGTCCGCGCGCCGTGCACGATCTCGGCGCAGAGCGTGCGCCCGACGGACGGCCGCGCGCCGCGCGCGACCGAGATGATCGCGTCGTCGAGCTCGCCGATCGCCTGCGGGCTGGGCGCCGGCGGCTCGGGCACGAGGCCGGCCCGCGGCGCGCACGCATCGCAGCACGGCCCCGACGGTCGCGGCTCGGAGCAGTCGCCGAAGTGCTCGAGGATCGCGCGCCGGCGGCAGCGCTCGCGCTCGACGTAGGCCCAGATCTCACGGTACTGGCGCCAGCGCACGCGCGCCGCCTCGGCGATCGCCGCGCGGCAGCGCCCGGCGGCTGCGCGGTCGAAGGGCGCTACCAGCCTGCCCCGCACCTGGTCGGGCGAGGCGGGCGCCGGCTGGAGCACACCGGCGCTTGCGAGATGGCCGAGCAGCGCGCGCAGCCGGTCGGCGCCGAGGCCGAGGCCGCGATCGAGCGCCGTGAGCTCGATCGAGTAGCGCCCCTCCTCGCCGGCTGCCTCGGTCAGGCTCGCCGCCAACCGCCCGGGATGCTCGTCTGCCAGCTCCTCGCGGCGGATGAAGTGGACGTGGAGCGCCTTGTCGCGCTCCTCCGCCAGCAGCAGCGCGCGTGCCGGCGCCCCGTCGCGCCCGCCGCGGCCCGCCTCCTGGTAGTAGGCCTCCAGCGAGGAGGGCACGCTCGCGTGGATCACGCTGCGGACGTTCGGCTTGTCGACACCCATCCCGAACGCGTTGGTGGCGACGATGACGCTCGCCTCGTCGGCGAGGAAGCGCCGCTGCACGAGCGCGCGCTTCTCGCGGGCGAGTCCGGCGTGGTAGGCGAGCGCACGCTCGCCGAGCTCCTCGCAGACGAGCGCCGCGAGCTCCTCCGATCCCGCACGCGTGCCCGCGTAGACGATCGCCGGGAGGGCGTCCTCGCGGCGGAGCGCCTCGAGCAGCAGGCGGGGCTTCTGGCCGGTCGAGGGGCGGGCCACCGCGAGTGAGATGTTCGGCCGGTCGAAACCGGTAGCGACGCGCACCGGCTCGCGCAGCCGCAGCCGCCGGGCGATGTCGGCTGCCACGCGCGGGGTGGCGGTCGCCGTCGAGGCGACGATCGCCTGGGCGCCAAGGTGGCGCGCGGCGTCGGCGAGACGGAAGTAGTCGGGGCGGAAGTCATGCCCCCACTGCGAGACGCAGTGCGCCTCGTCGACGACGAACAGCCCCACGCGCGCCTGCTCGAGCCGCTCGACGAAGCCGGGCGAGGAGAAGCGCTCGGGCGCGAGGTAGAGCAGCCGCGCCTCGCCGCCGACGGCGCGGGCGAGCTCATCATCGTTGAGCCCGCGATCCTGCTGGGCGTTCACGAGCGCCACCGCCTTGCCGAGCCCGCGTTCGCGCAGGGCGTCGACCTGGTCCTGCATCAACGCCACGAGCGGCGACACGACGATCGTCAGGTCTTCCCGCAGCAGCGCGGGAAGCTGATAACAGAGCGACTTGCCCGAGCCGGTGGGCATGACGACGAGCACGTCACGCCCCGCGACCGCGGCCTCGCACGCCTCCCGCTGACCGGGCCTGAAGCCGGAGAACCCGAAGTGCTGCTCTAGCGCCGTCTCGAGCAACACGACCGCCACCCTAGCGCCGCCCACGGCGGCTGCGAACCGCTCGCGCGACGCTTCGCAGAGACGTAGCACGGAGGGAGCGGAGGCTTTACAGCGCCCCGTTCGAACTATTGACGGGCTCCGATGACCCACCGCCTCGTCAGGCCAGGGCGACGACCAGCGCAACCATCGCCGCGAGCAGCACGCCTACCAGGCCGAAGCCGATCTGCGTAAGCCGATCCTGGAGCATGGACATGTCCGAGCGCAACGCAGTGAACTGCTCGCGAGTGTCCTCGCGCAGCCCGTGCAGCTCGTCACGCAGCATTTCGAACGTGCGGTCGATCGAAGCCA
>JBBSNQ010000070.1:0-7391 GCA_038232575.1 Solirubrobacterales bacterium
GTCCTTCTGCTCGCTCGAGGGCTCCTCGCCGGACCCCTGCTCCTCGGCCTCGCTGCCGTCCTCGTCGCCGCCCGGTTCGTCCGGTTGATCGCCGCTTGGAGGCGTCTCAGTCGAGGCCAGGCAGTCCGGGTCCTCCGCCCTCGCCTCGGCCCGCTCCTCCGACTCGTCCTGAGCGCCGATGACTCCGGCGACGCCCTGCGTACCCGCGGGGCCGTCCGGAGGCGCGACCGGCTCGCCGCCCCCGGGCTCCCGCTCGAGCGGCTGCGTGTCCTTCGAGCCGTCCCGACCACCGTCCTCCGAGCCCTGCTGCCCATCCTCCGAGTCGTCCTTCCCGCCGTCCTCCGACTCGTCCCCCTCGCTCATCGTCCCCAGGTCGTCGTTGGTGCAGCTCTCTACGGGGTCGCCCGAGTCGGGATCGACCTCCTCGCCGTCGAGCAGGTCGATGAACCAGCGCGTCTCGTTGAGCTGGGTGTTGTCCGAGCTGTCGCCCGTCACGACCACGAGCTCCGGATCGCGGCCGTCGGTCGGGCTCCGCTGCTCGCGCAGCTGCTCGACCATCGACTCGACGACGTGGGGCGAGATGCCCTCTTGGGGCCGGTAGGCGGAGCTGAACGGGCCGCCGAGCCGGTCGAGGAACTCGACGCGCGCGGGCGACTCCTCGTCGATTAAGTGCATGTCCGTGAACTGGCCGAAGAAGATCCGCGTGCGGCGCCGATCCTCACGGCCGCCTTGGGCCTCGGCGAGCTCCTCACGGACGACGTAGTCCTCGCCGCCGGCGCTCTCGAGCAGCCCGTCGTCGTCGGTGTCGAGGATCGTCTCGTCGAGGGTGCTCGCGGCGAGCACCGTGCCGGCCAGCGCCAGCAGGCCGACGAGCGCGGTCAGAAGGACCTTCAGTGCGATCGACTTCGACAAGAGACACCCTCCCCGACGTAGGGCGCGAGCACGGCGCTTCGAACCCGCCGAGTATCCCACAGATGAGCGATCCATGCGCCGGTTGGCGAGGCCTGCGCGCCGGTCGCCCGCCTGTCGGTGGACGGGCGGCTGGCGCTATCCCTATCGTGGGCGCCGATGGGGAAGACGCTCGTGATCGCAGAGAAGCCCTCGGTCGGCAACGACCTGGCAGCCGCGCTGCCGGGCTCCTTCTCCGCGGCGAAGGACAAGAGCCACCTCGAGGGCGAGGACTACGTCATCACCTGGGCGGTCGGGCACCTCGTCGGGCTGGCTCCGCCCGAGGACTACGACCCGAGGCTCAAGAAGTGGCGCTTTGCCGATCTGCCGATCGTGCCCGAGCAGTTCAAGCTCGTGCCCAACGACGAGCGTGCAGCGAAGCAGCTGAAGGCAGTGCACCGCCTGCTCAAGGGCAAGGATGTGGACCGCGTGGTCAACGCCTGCGATGCCGGGCGCGAGGGGGAGCTGATCTTCGCCTACGTGCTGCAGACCGCCGACGTCGACAAGCCGGTGCAGCGCCTCTGGCTCTCCTCGATGACGCGCGCCGCGATCGGCAACGCATTCGAGGCGCTGCGCCCGGGCGAGGAGATGGCCTCGCTCGAGGCGGCCGCGCGCTCGCGCTCGGAGGCCGACTGGGTCGTCGGCATGAACGCCACCCGCGCGGCCTCGATCAGGCTGCGTGCCGCCTTCGACGGCGCGGTGTCGCTCGGCCGCGTGCAGACGCCGACGCTCGCGCTGGTGGCGCGACGCGAGGAGGAGATCCGCGCGTTCAAGCCGGAGGCCTACTGGCTCGTTGAGGCGGGCTTCGAGGCCTCGGAGGAGCGCTCCTACCGGGGCCGCTACCTCGGCGGCAAGCGCATCGCCGAGGCGGACGCGGCGTCGATCGTCGGCGCCTGCCAGGGCCGGCCCGGCGAGATCACCAAGCTCGAGCAGAAGGAGGAGCGCGAGCGCCCGCAGTTGCTGTATGACCTGACCTCGCTGCAGCGGCACGCGAACACGCTGCACGGGTTCTCGGCGCGCCGCACGCTCGGCGCCGCGCAGGGCCTGTACGAGTCCCACAAGGCGATCACCTACCCGCGCACGAGCTCGCGCTTTCTGACCGGCGACCTGGTGGCCGAGATCCGTCCGACCGCCGAGCTCGTCGGCCGCCAGCCCGCCTACGCGCGCGCGGCCGCCTACGTGACGGGCCTCGAGTCGCTCCCGCTCCAGCGCGTCGTAAATGACGCCAAGGTCGAGGATCACCACGCGCTGATCCCGACGCGCTCGCAGCACGACACGTCGAAGATGGGGCCCGACGAGAAGAAGATCTACGACCTCGTGGTAAAGCGCTTCCTCGCCGTCTTCCATCCCGAGGCCGTGTACCAGCGCACGCGCGTCGAGACGACGGTCGCCGAGGAGCACGTCTTCCGCACGAGCGGCCGCGTGCTGGTCGAGGCCGGCTGGAAGGCCGTCTACGGGGAGGAGGCCGAGTCGCCCGACGCCGCCGAGGACGACTCCGGCGGCGACCAACGCCTGCCGCGGCTCGAGCGCGGCGAGCGGGTCGAGACGCGCTCGGTCGAGTCGCTGCACAAGGAGACCCAGCCACCGCGGCGCTACACGGAGGCTTCGCTGCTTGCCTCGATGGAGACCGCGGGCAAGGACATCGAGGACGCCGAGCTGCGCGAGGCGATGAAGGACTCGGGGATCGGCACGCCCGCGACGCGCGCCTCGATCATCGAGCGGCTGATCGATGTCGGCTACATCGAGCGCGAGGGACGCGCGCTGCACGCCGTCGAGAAGGGGATCCAGGTGATCCGGCTGCTCGGCGAGCACCCGCTGACCAGCGCCTCGCTGACCGGCGACTGGGAGCGCCGCCTCGGCCTGATCGAGCAGGGCGGCGATTCGCGCCCGGCCTTCATGGCCGACATCGCACGGTTTACGACCGACACCGTGGCGGAGCTAGACAAGCTCAAGGATGTGAAGATCGAGCGGGCGAACCTCGGCCCGTGCCCGGTCTGCGGCCGTGACGTGATCGAGAACCGCAAGGGCTACTCGTGCTGGAGCAAGGACGACCCCGGCTGCGGCTTCGTGATCTGGAAGCGCAAGGCTGGCAAGAGCCTGCCCGTGTCCGTCGCCAAGGAGCTGATGGCGAGCCGGAAGACGGAGAAGCCCGTGACGGGCTTCAAGGGGCGCTCGGGGCGCAGCTTCCGCGCGCGGCTCGCGCTCGAGCAGGGCGAGGACGGCAAGTGGCGCGTCGAGCTCGACGAGGAGTGGGCCAAGCGGCCGCGGGAGGAGGCGCCGGGCGAGGGCAGCGGCGGCGCTGCGAGCAGCGGCGGGGCTGACGGCAGCGGCGGGGCCGACGGCGGCGATGACAGCTCCCGGACTGCGGGCGCCAACGGCGGGAGTGCCGTCCCTGCCGGAGCGGGCGCGGCGGCCGGCAATGGCGCGCGGGGGAACGGTGCGCGAGGTGGTCAGCGCAAGGGCGGGGCCCGCGGTCAGCGCAAGAGCGCGACGGGCGGCCAGCGCACTGCGGCTAAGCGCGGATCCTCCGCCAAGGGCACTGCGGCCAAGCGCGCGTCGACCAAGCGCAGCGCGCCGGCCAAGCGGGGCTCGACCGAGCGCAGCGCGCCCGCCAAGCGGGGCTGAGCCGCCGGAGCCGGCGCCTCCCTGGGCAAGTTTGGCGATTAGGGGTGGCAGGACGACCCCTGAGGTACAAACTTGCCTGGGATCGACCCGCCGCGGTCGTCCGCGCAAGGGGAGGAAGGGCTGCTGAGCTTCAGGGCGAGGGGCGCGTGAGCTGGCCCTCGTACGGGCCGGCTCCGGTCAGGCACGCCGCCCCGCACTGCGCCGCAAGCGCCAGCGCATCGTCGACGTCGTAGCCGGCGCCGAGCCCGTAGCTGAGCCCGGCGGCGAAGGAGTCGCCGCAGCCGTAGGCGTCGGCCACCGGTCCGGGCAGCGGCGCGGCGCTCCAGGAACCGGTGCCGCCCTCACGCGTGCGATAGCTGCCGCCCTCGGCGCCGGCGGTGCTGACGGCCAGGTGCGGCACCTGCTCGAGCGAGCGGGCCGCCTGGACCTCCTTCTGGTCGCGGCCGCTACCGACGAGCGCGTCGAGCTCGACCGCCTTCTCGGCGAGCGCGGGCTCGGCGCGAGGTGTGGCGACGAGACAGCGCGCCGCGCGCGCCGCGGCCAGCGCGTCGCCGTCGCCGCCTGTGAAGTACACGGCATCGGCGCTCGCCAGCTCCTCCCAGGGGAGTGGATCCACGCCATCAGGCACCATCCGCTCGCCGATGACCGTGATGGTCCGCTCTCCACCGCGGTCGAGGAAGGTGAACCCCCGCCGCTGTGGGAGCTCGCGAAAGCTCGCTCGCACCCGCACCCCCAGGCGCTCTAGCTCCTCGCGCGCGCGGTGGCCGAGCTCGTCGTCGCCGAGCGCGGTGAAGAGGGTCGCCTCGCCGGCGAGCTTCGCGAGCTGAACCGCGGCGACGGCGCCGCCGCCGGCCGCGTGCTCGAATGTCTCGCTCGCGTGGACGATCTCGCCGGCGGAGGGCACGCGTTCGACGCGCGCGAACTCGATCCATTCCACGTGTCCGACGACGCACGCTCTCATATCGTGGGACTATGGCTGAGTATCCACGCGGCGGGCGCCTGCCGCCTGCGCTTGCGGAGCTCGGCGAGCGCGATCGCGCACGGATCACGGCTCGACCCCAGCCGCGCTCGGTCGAGCCGATGAAGGCGACGCTCGCCGAGCGCCCGTTCTCGGACGAGCGCTGGATCTTCGAGCGCAAGCTCGACGGAGTGCGCTGCATTGCGGTCCGCACCGACGATCAGGTGCGCCTGCTCTCGCGCACGGGCAAGGCGCTCGATCGCACCTACCCCGAGCTGGGCGAGGCGCTGCAGGCCCAGTGCTCGGAGGACGCCGTGCTCGACGGTGAGATCGTCGCCTTCGACGGCGACCTGACGAGCTTCGCGCGCCTGCAGCAGCGGATGCAGATCCAGGACGCCGAGCGCGCGCGGCGCAGCGACGTGGACGTCTTCCTCTACCTCTTCGACGTATTGCACCTCGCCGGTTACGACACGAGCCAGCTCCCGCTCAGAGCGCGCAAGGAGCTGCTGCGTAGCTCACTCACCTTCGACGATCCCATCCGCTTCACCGACCATCGCGACCGCGACGGCGAGGCCTTCTACCGCGAGGCCTGCGAGCAGGGCTGGGAGGGCCTGATCGCCAAGCGCGCCGAGGGCCGCTACGTCCGCGGGCGGTCGCGGGAGTGGCTCAAGCTCAAGTGCGCCCTCGGGCAGGAGCTCGTGATCGGGGGCTACACGGAGCCGAAGGGCTCCCGCACGGGCTTCGGAGCGCTGCTGCTCGGCTACTACGAGGATGGCGAGCTGACCTACGCGGGCAAGGTCGGCACGGGCTTCGACGAGGAGGCGCTGCGCGGGCTGCATGCGCGGCTCGCGGGCATCGGGCGCGAGTCGCCGCCGTTCAATCTCGGTGTGCGCCTCCCGAGGGAGGCACGCTGGACGGAGCCCGAGCTCGTTGCCCAGGTCGCCTTCACCGAGTGGACTCGCAACGGCCAGCTTCGCCACCCGCGCTTCCTCGGCCTGCGCGACGACAAGCGCCCGCAGGACGTCGTTCGGGAGTAGTCGGCCCGGCGCAGCCGATATAGCTGCAACCGGCGCGACGGCTTCGGGGTGGGCTCTAGACGCTTCGGGGGGGGGGGCGCTGCCAGGCTCCGGTACGAGGGGTACAAGCGGCACCGTCGGTGACGCTGGGCCCGCGCCACCAACTTGAAGGACGATGGCCCTCGCACTCGGGGGTCGCTCGGCGAGCGTACGCTCGTAGATCGCGGTGAGATCGAGGCGGTGCTCGGCACGAGGCGCACTTACCAGAGCCTGATGGGCGCAGAGGCGAGTCGAGAGATCGAGCGCATCATGGGCCGAGCCGTGATCGGCTTCATGAGCGCCAACCACGTCACCCCGGATATGGCCGCAGAGATCTTCGTGCTCGAGCCGCAGCTCGAGGAGGAGGCGGGAGCGGTCAGCGCGACGGGGTGAGCGGTGCCACCGCGATCGCGGTGGTAGTGCTACGCCGCGGCGATCGCGCCGGCGGTGCTACGCCGCGGCGATCGCTACGGCCGCCTCGGGCTCGGCCACGCGGAAGCTGAAGGTCTGCTCGAGATAGAGATGGACGGCGTCGGCGTCGTGGCCGTCGTAGCCCACGGCGAGGTCCTGGCCGGACTCGAACAGGAAGTCGCCGCCGCGCTGGCTGAGCACGACGCCGCCGCGTACTCCGGGGGACCACACGATCGGCCCGGCGAGGATCTTGCGCAGGTGGTCGAAGAGCGGGTAGCCGCCGTGCTCGGCGGCCTCGATGACGCCGGTGTAGTCGTCGGTGCCGAGCGCGAGGCCGTAGGGGCCGGCGACGCCGCTCTGGAGCAGCAGCTCGACCGCCTTGGCCACCCGCCTCGGATACTCCTCGAACCCGTCGCCGGATGAGAGCTGCGCGTGCGGCGAGACCTCGGTGATGCCCTCGATGCCGGCCTCCGCCCATCCGTGGAAGACCGCCTTGTTCTCCGCCACGGCCATGTTGCGAGCCGCCTCGACGAGCGCGTCGAGGTCGACATCCTGGGCCCCGCGGTCGCCGGCGCGAAGCTCCTCGCGCGCGACGGCGAAGGGCGCGCGCAGCTCGGCGAGCGGCAGAATGCGGCGCCGCATCGCGCTCACACCGGGGCACGGCGCCTGACCGATGGTCTCGGTGCGCCCGAGGTTGGTGGCCGAGTGCTGCCAGCCGTGCGGGCCCGAGAAGTCGACGAGCCGCCGCGCAGCGAGCGCCGGGGCGAGCCGCTCCCGCGCCTCCTCGTCGATCTCCTCCCAGCCGGCCGAGGTGATCGGCGCGTGCTCACGGAGCAGGTGAGCGTGGCTCACCGGCGATCGCCCCGCAGGCTTCCGATGCCGAGCGAGCCCGACGAGCTCGATGACCCCGACGCGCTCGGCAGCCCCTCCGCGTTGACCGGCGCGGGCTCCACCTCGACGGTCGGATCGTCCTCACGCGCGGCCTCCTCGGATTCCTCGCCGTGCTCGACGATGTCACCCTCGGTGAACAGGATGCCCTGCGCGGTCTCGCGCCATTCGGGCTTCTGGCGCAGCAGGAACTCGAGGTCCATGGCGAAGTGCTTGTACTCCTCGCCGACCGCGTTCCGCATGACGTCGCGGGCGACCTCGTTGGGCTCGACCGCGAGCCGCTGCTCGTACCAGTTGATGGCGTCCGCCTCCTCGATCAGGGAGGCGCACAGGCGCGCGAACGTGCGCGTCTCGGCCGGGAGCTCCTCGGGCGGCTCGTGGTACTGGTCAAAGCCCATGAACCCTACGCAAGCTACTCGGGCCACGGCGCTTTGACCACAGCTGGTCCAGGGAGCTGACGGATGTCCGCTGCCGCTACGGTCGAGCCATGAGCGCGCGCAAGCCGA
>JBBSNQ010000071.1:0-7359 GCA_038232575.1 Solirubrobacterales bacterium
AAGGCCTGGTCGAGGCGCTGCTGGACGTCGGTCACCTCGTCGGGCCGCAGCGTCGGGGTCGAGATCTGCACGATGTTCTGGCCGAGCTCGGGATCCTGCACCTGCTGGATCTTCGAGTCGCCGAGTCCGATCGGCGCCAGCGCGTCGCGCACCTGCTGCACCGTCGCCGGGCGCTCGAGCGGCGTCTGCAGGCGCGTGCCCGATTCGAAGTCGATGCCGAGGTTGATGCCGAGCCCGGCGATCGCGACCGCCCCGGCGACGAGGATCGCGCCCGAGCCCGAGAAGAACCACCTGGAGCTGCCCATGAAGTCGAAGCGGCGCGGTCCGCGCTCACCGGCGCCGAGCGCGAAGCGCGAGCCGAGCAGCCGCGTACGGCTCATCGAGCCGAGGATCGCCGAGGTTGCGAGCACGGCCGTGAACAGCGAGACGAGCGTGCCGATCCCGAGCGTGAGGGCGAAGCCCTTGACGCCGCCCGTGGCGAGCATGAAGAGGATGAAGGCGACGCCGACGGTCACCACGTTCGCGTCGACGATCGTGCGCAGCGCCTTTCCGTAGCCGGCGGTGATCGAGCCCGGGATCGAGCGCCCCGTACGCACCTCCTCCTTGATCCGCTCGAAGATGACGATGTTCGCGTCGGCCGCGACGCCGAGCGTCAGGATCAATCCGGCGATCCCCGGCAGCGTCAGCGTGATCGGGATGAGCTTGACGATCGCGTAGAGGATCACCGCATAGACGAGCAGCGTCGTGCCCGCCACGGCACCGAGGACGCGGTAGAAGCCGAGCAGGAACAGCAGCGTGAGCGCGAGGCCCGCGCCGCCGGCGAGCAGGCCCTGGTCGAGCGCCTGCTGGCCGAGCGTCGCGGAGACCTGCGTCTGGGATATCAGCTTGAGCTCGATCGGCAGCGCGCCGATCCGCAGTTGCTCGGCGAGGTCCTGCGTCGCTTGGATGTCGCCGATGCCGGATATCTGCGCGCCCGTGCGGCCGTCGATGCCCTCCGGGTTCTCGATGAAGTCGATCGTCGCGAGCGACACGACCTGGTTGTCGAGCGTGATCGCAAAGCGCTGGAAGGCGGCGTTGCGGGGCGTGCCGGGCGGCAGCACGATCTCCGAGCCGCGCTGCGCGATGCGTCCGGTGACCGTCGAGAACGCCTGCTGGCCCTCGTCGGTGAACTGGAATGCCACCACGGGCTCGCTGGTGCGTTGGTCGGTCTGCGAGAGCGGGTCCCTGATCTCGTTGCCCGAGAGCTCGGAGTCGTCCTCGAGCACGTAGTACTGCTCGAAGGGCGCACCCTCGCGTAGGCCGCGCGGGCGCTCGGCCTTGACGACGACGATCCCCTGCGGCACTTTCAGCACTCGGCTCCCTGGCGGGGGCCCGCCGGCGCCGGGCGCGCGCAGCTCGGCGCCGCACTGGCTGCCGCTAGGGATCGCCGGGGCCCTGCCGCCCGGCGCCGAGCGCGGCTCGAAGTCGCTCAGCAGCTCCTCGCACGAGCTGGCGGGCCCCTCGATCAGCCTGTCGCCCCTACCGAAGAGGTAGAGCTTCTGCCCGGCGGTGTCGTTGCGGCGGTCGTAGAACTGCTCGATATTTCCCCGGTCGTCGCCGAGGCGCCTGATCGTCTCTGGGTCGGGCCCCCCGGGCGGGAGGTCGGTCGCCTCGGCGCGCGGCTCGACGTTCGACGCGCGCTCGACCGCCTCGAGCAGGCTCGGATAGGGGCGATCGGGGTTCGCGACGGCGTTCGGGCCGCCGGTGTCGCGGTTGGGGAAGACGTTCGGCTCCCAGTCGTAGAACTGCAGCTGGGCCGTCGTGCCGACCTGCTGGATCGCGCGCTCGGCGTTGGCCACGTCGGGCAGCCCGATAGCGATCTGGTCGGCGCCGGCCTGTTGGATCTCGGGCTCGGAGACGCCGAGCGCGTCGGTGCGCTTGCGGATCGTCTGGATCGCGTCGGTGATCGCCTGCGGCGTCACCTCGGGGACCTTGGGCGTCGGCTGCGCCTCGTAGACGAGCTCGATCCCGCCGCGCAGGTCGAGGCCGAGGCGCGTCGGCTTGGTGAAGATCACCGCGAGCGCGCCGCCGAGCACGGCGAGCACGAGCAGGATCACCGCCAGGTTGCGCCGGCGGCTCGTCATGGCTGGCCTCTCACGGCGGAGTGCCCTCTCACGGCGCCGCCTCCTACGTCGCCGGCGTGAGGACGAGCAGCAAGCCGCCGTCCTCGTCGTAGGCGGGGAAGATGTCCGCCCTCGCGGGCTCGGGGCGATCGCCTGGCGCGTTCACGACCACATCCTTCTCCAACACGCGCACCCCCCATTCCAGCGCGGTGCCGATGTGGTCGTCGCCGTTGGAGAACTCGAGCCCGAGGATCTCGCGCACCGGCTGGCCAACGACGTCCTGCTCGCCGAGCCCGGTCAGCTCGCGCACGCCGCGGCCCGCGCCGAGCACGCGCGCGTCGGCGTCGCAGACGACGAAGGCTGCGTTCGGCGCCGGGTAGTAGTCGTCGAGCAGCTCGAACAGGAAGCCGAAGCCGCACTGCGAGCAGCCCTTCGGCCTGTTGCCGAAGCCGACGGTGCGTTCGCTCGAGACGGTCCGATCGCCGCAGTTGGGGCAGATGAAGTTGGGCATCCTCAGAAAAGGCTAGACGCCGCGTGCGCCGCGCCCTGCAACCCCAGGTGGCGGAAGGCCGCCGGGGTCGCCTCGCGCCCGCGCGGGGTGCGCTTGAGGAAGCCCTGCTGGAGCAGGTATGGCTCGTAGACGTCCTCGAGCGTGTCTGCCTCCTCGCCCACCGCCACGGCGAGCGTCGAGATCCCCACCGGCCCGCCGCCGAACTTCGCGCAGATCGTGTGCAGGATCTCGCGGTCGAGGCGGTCGAGCCCGGCGCCGTCGACCTCGAGCAGCGCGAGCGCCTCGCCCGCCACCGCGGCGTCGATCCTGCCACTGCCCCGCACCTCCGCGTAGTCGCGCACGCGCTTGAGAAGGCGGTTGGCGACCCGCGGCGTGCCGCGCGAGCACGCAGCGAGCGCGCGTGCGCCGCCCTCGTCGAGCTCGACCTCGAGGATCGAAGCCGAGCGGCGCACGATCTCCGCGAGCTCGTCGGCCCCGTAGAGGTCGAGGCGCTGATTGACGCCGAAGCGCTCGCGCAGCGGCGTCGTGAGCAGGCCGGCGCGCGTGGTCGCGCCGATCAGGGTGAACGCTGGCAGGTCGAGCGTGACCACGCGCGCCCCCGCGCCCTGGCCGATCGTGATCGGCAGCTTGCGGTCCTCCATCGCCGGATAGAAGGTCTCCTCGAGCGCGCGCGGGAGGCGGTGGATCTCGTCGACGAAGAAGACCGAGCCCGGCTCGAGCGCGGTAAGAAACGCGGCCACGTCGCCCTTGCGCTCGAGCGCCGGACCGGCGGTCTGCACGAACGGGACATCGAGCTCGCCGGCGACGATCTGCGCCAGCGAGGTCTTGCCGAGCCCGGGCGGCCCCGCGAGCAGCACGTGATCGAGCGGCTCGCCGCGCGCCTGCGCAGCCTCGATGAACACCGCCAGCTGATCCTTGACCGCGCGCTGGCCGACGAAGTCGTCGAGCCTGCGCGGCCGCAGTGAGCGATCGAGCTCCTCGTCGACCCCGGTGGCGGGCGCAGCCTGGATGCGCTCGACGTCGGGCGTGCGAATGGCGGCCCGCTCGCCCGTCATCGCGATGACCGAAGCGCGGCGCCGATCAGCTCCTCCGGCGTCTCGCCCTTGGCGGCCTCGAGCAGCTTCTCAGCCTCGGCCGGAGCGAAGCCGAGGCCGACGAGCCCCTCGCGGGCGAGCGTGCGCGGATCCTCGCCCCGACTGACGACGATCTCCTCGCCCGCGCCCGCCCGGCTCTCCACCCGCTCGCGCAACTCGACGATGACCCGCTCGGCCGTCCGCTTGCCGATACCCGGGACCGCCTGGAAGCGCGCGGCATCGCCATTGGCTATCGCCCGCATCAGCTCACGCGCGCTGCCCCCCGATAGCACGGCGAGCGCCACCTTCGGCCCCACTCCCTGGACACCCGTCAGCATCAGGAACAGCTCGCGCTCCTCCTCGCCCGCGAACCCGTAGAGCGCCATGCCGTCGTCGCGGATCACCAGGTGCGTGTGCAGGAGCGTCTCGCTGCCGACGGCCGGCACCGCACTCAGCGTCTGTGCCGATACGGCGAGCCGGTAGCCCACGCCCTGGCACTCGACGACGACGGCATCGGGACGGCGCACCAGCACGCGCCCGCGAACGGAGGCGATCATGCGAGCGCCGCCAGCGCCGGCGCCCGGTTGGCGTGGCAGATCGCAACGGCCAGCGCGTCGGCTGCGTGGTCGGGCTCGGGCGGCGACTCGAGCGCGAGCAGCCCGCCGACCATCCGCTGCACCTGCGCCTTCTCCGCGCGCCCCGAGCCGCAGACGGCCTGCTTGACGAGCTGCGGCGTGTAGGAGAAGCACGGCACCTGCGCGAGGCCCGCGGCCAGCAGCACCACCCCGCGCGCCTGGCCGACCGCGAACGCCGTCCGGACGTTCTGGCCGAAGAAGACGTCCTCCACCGCGACGGCGGCCGGCTCGTGGGCGGCGATCAACTCGAGCACGCGCTCGTGAATCGTCGCCAGCCGACATTCGATGCGCTCGGTCGATGCGGTGGCGATCACGCCTCCGTCGAGCGCGGCGAGGTGCTGCCCGTGCGATAGCACGACCCCAAAGCCCGTGCTCGCCGTGCCTGGATCGATGCCGAGGACGATCACCATCTCCTGGATTCTGCGGCCGCCGCCGGACGCCTGCCGGGAAGTCGCGCCCGAAGCGAGCTCACCCTCCGCGCCGGTGGGCGCTCAGGAAGCTCCAGATCTCCGCCGCGCCCTTGATCGTGAACGGCGGGTCGCGCGGTGAGGCGCTCGGGATCCAGTGGCCGCCGCCGAGGATCTTGAGCAGCGCCACCTCCGTTCCGTCCTCGCACCCCGGCCAATCGAAGCGCGTCGCGTCGGGCGCCCCCGAGCGCCGCTCCGGCAGAGCTGTGCGCCGCGCCTCTGGAGAGCAGCTGTCGCGGCGGACCCAATGCCGCCAGCAGCGCGGCGGTAAGCGCAAGCGCCGCTCCAAGCCAACGCGCAGCTCCAAGCGCCGGCGCAATCCCAAGCGCACGCGCAGCCCCAAGCGCCGCCGGCGGCGGAGGCCGAGGCCTCAGGCGGCCGCCACTCGCTCGAGCGTGGCTACGTCGACGTCGAAGTTGGCGTGCACGGCCGAGACGTCGTCGTGCTCCTCGAAGGTCTCGATCAAACGGAGCAGGGTGGCGAGGCTCGCCTCGTCGACCTCGACGCGCGCGGTCGGCCGCATCGTGAGCTCGGCGGACTCGAGCTCGACTCCCGCCTGCTCGAGCGCCTCCCTGACCGCCTGCAGGTTCGCGGGTGGCGCGAGCACCTCATAGACGCTCTCGTCGAGCGCGACATCCTCGGCGCCCGCGTCGATCGCCGCCATCAGGTCGTCCTCTCCGTAGCGCTCGGCGTCGACGAGCACGAGCCCCTTCTTCTCGAAGACCCACGCGACCGACCCCGGCTCCCCGAGGCTGCCGCCGAAGCGCGAGAAGGCGTGCCTGATCTCCGCGCCCGTGCGGTTGCGGTTGTCGGTCAGAGCCTCGACGAGGATTGCGACCCCGCCGGGTCCGTAGCCTTCGTAGACGGCGCTCTCGATCGCCTCCGCCCCCGCGTCGCCGGTGCCCTTGGCGATCGCACGCTCGATGTTGTCCTTCGGCATCTGTGAGTCCTTGGCCTTCTGGATCGCGAGCGCGAGCGACGAGTTCCCGGCTGGGTCCCCCCCACCCTCGCGCGCCGCGACCTGAATCGCGCGCGTCAGCTTGGTGAACAGAGCGCCGCGCTTGGCATCGGCGGCCCCCTTCTTGTGCTTGATCGAGGACCACTTCGAGTGCCCGGACATCGCCGCTCATTCTAGGCGGCGGGTGCCGGCGCGGGCTGACCCGTTGACGCCGCCGGCGAGCGCCCACTCCCGATCCGGCCCTACCGGGTGACCGTTATCTGCGGAACGGCTCGTTGGCTGTCATGCCAACAGGCGGATGGTGCATCGGGGCCCAGGAGCGCTGGCGAGGCGTTGGTCGGCGGTCAACAGCTCGCAGTCGAGGAGCTCGGCGAGCGCGACGTAGCTGGCGTCGTAAGCGGTGACATTGGCCCGCAACTCGTAGGCCCGACGCATCAGCGGGAGGACGGGCACGCGCTCCACGGGAAGCCGCCCGAGGTCATCGACGGCCGCGGCGAAGCGGTGGTCGGGGAGGGTGCGCGCGAGCCACCGCCGGCGCAACACGGAAACCGTCTCGACATCGACCAGGTCGGGGGCCGCCAGATCACCGATGTCGCGCAGCGCGCCGCGGGCCCGGTGCCCGTCCTGTCCATCGTCGCCGACGACGTTGGCCAGCACCGAGGCGTCGATGACGATCAACCGCGGGAGCGCTCGTCAGCGAGGTCGTCCACGGCCTGGCTGAGTCCCACGCGACCGCCGTCGCGGCGCTCGATGCGGTCGAGTACGTCGCTTACCGTCGGGCGCTCGGCCAGGCGGCGCAGCTCGGTTGCGAGATACTGCTGCAGCGATTGTCCCTTGCCCTGAGCGCGGCGCTGCAGCGCGGCGTGGACGTCTTTGGGGAGATCTCGTACGAGCACGTTGGCCATGCTTGCAGTATGCTAGCACCTCGAACCGAGCTGAGGCGTCGACCACGGATCGCGCAGCGGGCGCAGCACCGCCAGCCCGGCGAGCGCGCTCGCCGCGAGCACGCATACCGCGCCGCGGCCGGCGGCGGCTGCGTCCATGAGCGCCAGTGCGTCGCTCAGGAGCCAGACGGTCCCGCCCCAGAGCAGGAACGGCCCGACTCCGCTCGAGGCCTTGCCGACGAACGCGTAGAGGCCGAAGGCCTCGCCGCGGCACTCCGCCGGTGCGAGCCGCAGCAGGAACACGCGATCGCAGGTCCAGACGGCGCCGAGCCCCGTCCCCACCGCCGGCCCGACGAGCCAGAGCAGCCATCCGAGGCCGGAGATGCCCGAGACCAGCAGCGCGGCTGCGACGAGCACGAGCGTGCCCTGCAGCACGCGCTTCGGGCCGACGCGCTCGATCAGGAGCCCGGCGATGATCGCCCCCACGACCGCGAACCCGGTCGAGAGCGCGAGCAGGAGGTCGAGCTCACCGGCGGAGAACGTCCCCGTCCGGCGCGCGTAGACCGTGAGGAAGGCGATCACGGTCGCAATCGCATCGACGTAGAGGAAGCGGGCCAAGAGCAGCCGTCCGTAGGGGGCGCGCGCGGCCCGGCGCACGCTCCCGATCAGCTGCGTCGAAGCCTCCCCAGGGATCCTGCGCAGCACGCGCCAGTGCCCGCGCAGGTCAGC
>JBBSNQ010000072.1:0-7216 GCA_038232575.1 Solirubrobacterales bacterium
ACGATCCGCGACGCTACCTGCTCCACGCCCGCCAGGCGCTGCGGCCCGCGTGCGGCCAGGGAATCCGCGAGGCGGCCGAGGCCCACAACCGCCGGCTCGAAGAAGGCTCGCGCCGGTAGCCCGCGCCTCTCGCCCACACCTAACATCGGCGCAGTGACCCGCAACCTCGCGCTCACGTCGCTCGCACTCGCGCTCGTGGCGTTCTCGGCGGCAGCCTTCGTCCACACCCAACGGCTGAAGCTCGAGGGCTCGCCGGTCGCAGGGCCACGCTTCAGCGCCAAGCGCTTCTCGCCCACCTGCCGCTGCGCGACCGACTCGGTGGCCTTTTCCCTACGGCTGCGCCAACCCGACGCGATCGACGTGACGATCGTCGACTCAAAGGAGCGCTCGGTACGGACACTGGCGAGCAACCGCTCGCTCGGCAAGCAGCAGGCGTCGTTCGAGTGGGACGGGCGCACCGACACTGGTGCCGTCGCCCCGAACGGGCGCTACCACGCGCGCCTTCACTTCCGCCGCCAAGACCGCACGATCGTCGTCCCGCGCGGCGTGAGGGTCGACACGACCCCGCCCGAGGTCGAGCTGCTCGGCGTATCGTCCCGCACGCTCCCGCGCTCGCCTCGCACACCCGACCGAGCGATCCTGGTTCGCTACCGCGCGGACGAGACCTCGACGCCGACTCTGCTCGTCGACGGACGACCGGCCGTCCGTGGTGGCCAGCAGCCAGCCGGAGAGGGCAACCTGCGCTGGGACGGAGCGATCGACGGGAAGCTCGTGCCCGCCGGCGAGCACGAGCTCGCCCTCCGCGTACGCGACCGCGCGGGCAACCTCAGCGCGCCGACGAAGGGCGTGCGTGTGACGCTGCGTGGACGCTGAACGGAAGTGCCGCTTCAGGCGACAACGGTGAAGCCAAGCGCTCGCGCCGCCTGCGCTTGGCGAGCATCGAACGTCAAGAATGGCAAGGTCGTTCCTCCCGCGCGCTGGGCGGCCGCAAGATGGAGGGCGTCGAGCGTCCTGACGCCCGTCACCTCTGCAATCGCAGCGCCCATCTCACACGTACTCGCATCCAACTCGATCAGTGACAGCTCCTCGATATCCTGCAGGAACGCCGCCCGTGCCTCGCTGGCATCGCTCTCGGTGAGCAGGCGAGCGAGATTACGGCGGACCTCGATAACGGTGTGTCGAGCCGTCAACAGGGACGGATCGCTGCGCAGCAGCGCTTCAGCAGTCTCCGAGTCCGGCTCCTCGACATAGCGCTTGAGCAGCGCGCTGGAGTCTACGTAGAGACTCACTGGCCACGATCCTCGCCGAGCGCTTCGAGAACCGCCTTCCGCCCGCGCCAGCGACGTGTGCGCGCCAGACCGGCACCGGAGGCCGGTGTGATCCATCCTTCGGCGATTCCCTCTTCGATGCGCGCCCGGCCGGGAAGCGGGCCGAGCAGGGCCTTGGGGCGGCCCCGATCGGTGACCCTCACCAGCTCACCCCGCTCGGCGCGATCGAGGTAGTCCGACAGCCGCTCCTTCAGGTCTCGGACCCCGACATCAGTCATGTAGCCATCTTACATGACGGTAGTGACCACATTGCGGGCAGCGGTCTACCCCTGCCCGGTGCTACCGAGCCGCCCAATCGCACGCAGGGCCTGCTCGGCGCTCGTCCACTCGAAGGCCATCTCGAGGCTCTTCCGCACGCCGGGGTCAGTGGTCACGACGCTGCCTTGCATAGTCGCTCCCGCGACGCGCTTCCGCCCCGCGGGCGTCCAGTCGCCTCGTCGTGAGGTGTACGACGGCGATGGCCAGCAGCGCGGCGACGATCGCGAGCACGTTCCAGCCTGCAATCGCCAGCGAGCTGAGCTTGAGCGCTGGAATGTCCTTTGGATCGACGTCTATGCGGAACTGGAGGAGCGCATTGAGCAGCAGACCGCTCGAGAGCCAACCCGCCCACCAAGCTCGGAGCAAAGGGCTGGTCCCGGCGCCAGCCTGCGTGCTCTGGCCGGTCGGCTCGCCTCTTCCAGAGGTCGTTGGCAATCTGCAGCGGTCGAAACAGGCAGGAGCTCGCTGAGGCTGCGCGGCAGAACGGCTCGGAGCTCACTCTCGCGCAAGCGGCGCTCGAGGCTGTCGCCGCGGAGCAGGGCCGCCGCGGGCGCTTCCGCACGCGGGTAGAAGTCGCTCCCGACGCCGCGGGCGAGCACGATCAGCTCGTCTACTCGCTCGGCCGCGAGCTGGTCGTGAACGCGGCCAAGCACGCGCGGGCGAACCACGTCTCGCTACGGGTCGAGGTGGCAGGCGATGAGCTCGTGCTCGAGGTGGAAGACGACGGGTGCGGGATGGCGGCGAGTGAGCGCGAGCAGGCGCTGCGCGAGGGCCACATCGGCCTCGCCTCGGGATCCGAGCGTGTCGAGGCGCTCGGGCGAGAGCTCGCGATCGACAGCGAGCCCGGTATCGGAACGCGAGTGCGCGTCGTGCTTCCGTTGGAGGGAAGTCCGGCTGGAGAGGCGGTTGCCTCGGCTGCGCTTTGAGTCTCGGCGCTCCTCCCGCCCGAGGGATCGCGATCAGCGCGGCCCGGTAGGAGCCGGCAGGTCGAGTTGCTTGCAGATCGTGCGCGCGAGGCGGAAGTCAATCTCGCGGTGGCGGGAACAGCCGTCGAACGGCCGGGGTCGAAGCCCCAATAGCTGTGGTCGCCACCCGCGCGCAGAGGCGTCGCGCTATGCGAGCGCAAGTGGCGCTCGAAGTCGCGGCGCTTCACGCAGCGATCGTCAACTCCAGCTGCTCACTATCGGGGGCAGGTTGCGCTTGGGCATGCTCGCCGAATCGCAACTCCAGGATCCCGCGCAACGCGTCGATCACGTTCGTGCGAGCCTCCTCCCGCGTGCGTCCCTGACTCAGTGCCCCCGGCACCTCGGGCACCGACGCGACGATCCAGCCCTCATCGCCCTGCTCGAAGACAATCGTCAGCTGAAGCGACTCGTTCACCCTCGGAACGGTACTCGGATTGGGTCTGAAGTTTCCGCGCTACCGGGGACGGTCACGACCCATTCGTGAGGTCTCACAGCAACGCTCCCCCGCCGAGTAGCAGCAGCACGCAGCCGGCGCTGAGGATGGTTGGCGCGACGAAGGTCATGCCGGCGGGCGGCGATCAGCGCGGTCCTCAGCCGAGGCGCCTGCCACGCCGCGGCAACGCCCGCCCCGAGCAGCGCGGTCAGGGGAACGGCGGGCGCGGCGGCGGCGATGAACACCGCGTTGCCGATCGACGGGACGTTGTGCTTGAGGGCCTCCGACAGGGCGCTCGCGAGAACCACTCCGATGATCGGCAGGACGGTCAGCGCGAGCACGGTCGGCTGGCGATGCTCCGGCGCCCAGGCGATCACAGCAGATGCGATCCCGCCGAGGACGATTAGGCCCGTCCAGACGAGCGGGAGCGTGATGACCTTGCCGTTTGCGTCCTTCGTCCGCTCGAGGTAGCCGCCGTCGTCGTAGGCGAAGGTCGTCTTGCGGCCGTGATTGTCGGTTATCGAGCGAAGCCTGCGGCCCTCGTAGTGGTAGTCGATCCGGCCGCCGATGTCGGTGCTGCGCTGCGTGAGCTTGCCGTCGTCGCTGAAGCGCATGACGTCGTCGGACTCGGTGTAGGTGGTTGGGTCATCGGTCTGAGTGTGGGTGAGCTTGTATTCGCCGTCCTTCCTCGCGAGCTCGTAGTCGACGCCGGCCGGGGAGTCGAAGCTCCCGTCGGCACGCCGATCGAAGCTCGCGCGGTAGCCGGTCCTGCCCTCGAGCACGACCGAGCCGCGCCTCGGGAAGGAGAGGCGCACGCCGATGCCCTCGCTCAAGACCCAGCCGCCCGAGCCGACCGCGCTGCGGCGCTGCGACCGAGGCCCTCAGGCGCCAGATGCACGCCGCTCCGACACCGCCAGCAGGCCAGCGAGCACGATTCCGAGCACCGGCCAGATCAGGTAGGACTGCTGGAAGACGCGCGCTACGAAGAGGAGCAGGAACATCGAGACGGCGAAGCCGGCGCCGGCCGTCCAGAGCGCGCGCGAGCGCCACTGCCAGCGCAGCAGCCAGAGCGTCGCGGGCAGCCAGACGACGAGCGCGATCGGGGCGAACGGGTAGGCGCCGAAGCGTCCGTCGATGAAGCCCGCCTTGAGCAGCAGCGCCGCCAGGCCGTAGCCGATGATGCGGTAGGTCTCCGCTCCGTAGGCGATCGTGTCCGACCACAGCGCACCGGGCCCCGCGATCAGGAGCGGCAGCGCTCCGGCCGCGACCACCGCGCAGAACGCGGCCGCCGCCGGCAACAGGCGCTCGCGGGCCCGCCACAGCAGCGCGAGGAGGAAGAACGGGATTGCGAACAGCGCGAACTGCTTGAGCACGACCGCAGCGCCGAGCGCGGCCGCGCCGGCCACGTAGCGCGAACGCCAGAGCAGGCCGAAGGCGAGCAGAGTGGCGAGGATCGACGGCGCGTCAGCGGTACCGAACCAGACGGCGCGGACGGCGAGCGGGTTGCCCGCGATCGCCGCGCCGAGCGCCAGGCGCCAGCCGAGCGGGCCGCCGAACAGCAGCGCCGCCGGCAGCGCCGCGAGCGTCGCGAGCAGCACGAACAGGCGGTAGTCGGACCACGGCGCTGGCAACAGCCGCCAGGCGGCGGCGGTCAGCGGCGTGCCGGGGAAGTACGCGAGATGGCGCAGCGCCACCTGGCGCTCACGGGTCTCGGCGGTGACCGAGCCGTCACCGCTGTAGAAGCGCTCGAGGCCCGAGAAGCGGTAGTCGTGGCCGTAGGGATCCGTGCCCCCGAGGATGAGATCGCCGGCGATCTCCATCTGGTAGGTCGAGTCGTTGGTGTGAAACCAGGGCGCGGTGGCGTCGCGGAGGCCCACCTGCAGCAGCACGCCTGGCAGTGTCAGCAGCACGAGCACGCCCGCGACGAGCACGATGCCGACCCACCGCCGCAGCCCTTCGGGCGAGGATGCGGCGAGCACGGCGGCGAGCGCCACGGCAAGTCCGGCGAGGATCGCGGCCGAGCGCAGCACGTCGGGGTCCCACATCCGGCCGGCGGCAAGCACGAGCGGGGCCAGCACCCCGGTCGGATCGACGCTCGGGGGCCTGAAGGGCCAGGGGTCCGAGCCGAGCTCGGGCACGTTGAGAGCGATCAGCACCCCGAGCGTGCCGAGCAGCACCCAGCTCTCGCTGCGGCCGAGCCTGCTCATAAGGGGACGCCCGCTTCGCCTTGTGCGGGTCGGCGCGCGCCGAGAGATCCGGGCGAGCCCATGCCCATGCCTGCGGGCGCGCCTGTGCTCACGCCTCCGAGCGCGCCCGCACCCACGGCGAGGATGCCCCACATGATCGGATCCTCGAAGAACTCGCCGTAGGAGAGCGAGTGCACGAAGAGCACGAGCAGCGTCGCTGCGAGGCCGAGTCCGAGCGCCTGGTCGCGGCGCCGGACCTCAAGAAGCATCCACACCGTGCCGGCGGCCAGCGCGAGGTAGGCGACGAGGCCGGCGAGGCCGAGCTCGGCCGCCACGGTCAGCGGCGTCGTGTGCGAGGCGTTCTGGCGCAGGTTGGTGCCGGGGCGCTCCTCGTCACGGGTGGCGAGCGGCTGCGAGGCGACGCCGACACCGAGTAGCGGATGGTGCGCGAACACGCGCGCGGTGTTCGAGACGAGGCTCGAGCGGTTGCTCGTGGCGCGCCAGAGCGCCTGGCCTTGCGCGGAGGAGGCCACGAGGCCTGCGCCGACCAGCGCCGCTGCGGCTGCGGTGACGACCACGAGCTGCCGGCTGCGACGATCGCCGAGCACCGCGGTCACCGCGAGCGTGACCACGGCCAACGTGATCATGCTCGTCTGCGAGTAGGAGAAGTAGAGCCCCGCGGCGAGCAGCACGACGATCGCGACGCCGTAGGCCAGGCGCAGCCGATCGAGCCACAGTCCGACGAGCACGAGCGCGGTCGCCAGCACGAGCTGGCGACCGTAGAGGCTCGGGTCCTGGAACAGCGACGTGACGCGGAAGAAAGAGGCGTAGGCGTTCGCCTCGGCGAGCTTCGGCGCGTAGAAGAAGATCTGCTCGTTCCACGCCTGCCAGAGGCCGATCGCAGCTGCCAGCGCGCCGACGCCGACGAGCACCACCGCGAGCAGGCGCGGCAGCCAGGAGGCGAACGGAGCGCGCGCCACCACGGCCACGAGCAGCACGAGCGGCAGCCAGAAGAAGAGCAGCTGCATGCGCGCAGCCTCCGGGTCGCGCGCCCACAGCAGCGAGAGCGCGGTGAGCGCGACGAACAGCGCGGCGGGGATGGCGAAGGGAAGCGGCAGGGCCGGGAGCGGCGCGGCGCGCAGCGCGCGCCAGGCGAGCGCGAGCGTCGCAACCGCGAGCACGCCGTAGAGCGGCAGCAGGCGGCCCAGCTCACCGCCCTCCGCGATCCCGACGAGCAGCGTGTTGCCGGTGTCGATCTCGAGCGGCAGCCGGGTCGGGGCGGCGATCAATACGAGCGGGGCGATCGCGTAAGGACAGCGCACCAGCAGCGCCGCAAGCGCGCCCAGAACGAGCAGGCCCGCGACGGCGCCGGCGAGCAGCACCGGGGAGGCCAGAAGCCCCCCGAGCGCGCTCGCAGGGACGTCGCCCAGGCCAAGCGCAGCACCGCCCAAGGCGAGCATGCCAAAGCCCGCGAGCAGGCCGGCGCGGCCGCGAGCGAGCAGTACGGCTGCGGCTCCCAAAGCGCCTGCGAGCGCCGCTGCAAGGGTCATCGCGCGGGCCTCGCTCGGCTCGCCACCGTCATCGCGCCCCGCTCGCCACCGTCATCGCGCCCCGCTCGCCACTGACTCCACCGGCAGCCGCAGCACGGTCGCGTTCGGCACCTCGAGCTCGTGGAAGCCTTCGAGCCCCCCGGTGCGCGCGTGGGCGAATGCGCATCGGATGCTGCCGCCGTGGCAGACGGCGAGCGCCGGCAGCGGCCCGCGTCCGATCTCCTCGATCGCCGCCGCCACGCGCTGCTGGTGCTCCGCGAGCGACTCACCGCCCGGAAAGCGAAAAGAGCTGCCGGCCTCGAGCCAGGCGCTCCACAGCTCGCGCGCGTCGCGCTCGATGTCGCGCACGAGCCGTCCCTCCCACTCCCCGCGCCGCGACTCCGCGAGGCGCTCGTCGAGCGCCACCTCGAGGCCGAGCCGCTCGCCGACGATCGCCGCCGTCTCGCGTGCGCGCCGCAGGTGGCTCGCATACAGGGCGACCACCCTCTCGCCGGCG
>JBBSNQ010000073.1:0-7056 GCA_038232575.1 Solirubrobacterales bacterium
CCCGAGACGCAGTCGCTGCTCGGCGACGAGGGGGGCGAGCTCGACGACCCGCTCCTGCCCGGTGATGAGGGCGAGCCGGGCGACGAGGGCGACGGGAGTGGTGAAGGCGGCGGGACCGGCGATGACCTACTTGGCGAAGACGACGACGGCGGCAGTGAGGGCTCCGGCGACGGTGAGACCGGAGATGAGGGCTCCGACGGCGACGACAGCGAGGACGGCGACGACGAGGAGTCCGAAGAGGACGCAGAGGCGGCGGAGGTCAGGGCGGGCGGCACGATCGTCGATCGGCTACTGGCACCCGAGTTCGAGGATCCCGCACGCACGCCGCTCGAGCTGAGGGGCTCTGGCGAGCCTCGTCCGTCCGCTTCGGCGCGCGGCCTATCGCCGGCCGACTCGGAGCCGCTGGTGCCGCCGACGCTGCTCGGGCGGCCGCAGGAGCTGCTGCCCTTCCCGACCCGCTGAGCTGAGCAACCCGCTGAGCTGAGCACTTCCGGGCGGCGGTCGGCTCCTTGCCGCCGCGGCGCCCGGTGAGCCGTTGACGACCGCCCTGACTCTTCAGCGACGTGCCGCGCCCCCCGCGAGCGCGTTCACGAACACCTCGAGCTGCTTCGCGCTCCAGCACTCGAAGACTCCGTCGCAGAAAGGCTCGTACGCCCGCATCACCGAGTCGCCGTAGTTCCAGTACAGCTTTGGCTCGGGGTTCATCCAGAACAGGCGCCCGGCCTGCTCGGAGATGCGCCCGAAGGCCTCGGCCTGGGGCTCGCGCCCGTTCGTGCGCGCGTCGCCGAGGACGATGACCGAGGAGCGTGGATCGAGCTCGTCGGCGACGGCGCCGAGGAACTCGAGCCAGACGCGCCCGTAGTCGGTGTAGCCGGAGACATCGGCGACGCCGGCATCCGTGGCGATCGCGCGTGAGACCTCCTCGAAGCTGCCCATCCGGTTGAAGGCCTCGCTCACCTCCGAGATGCGCTCGACGAACACGAACGAGCGCAGCTTGCGGAAGGAGCCGTGCAGGGCGTGCAGCACCGAGAGGAAGAAGACGCTCGCGCTCGTGACGCTTGTCGAGACGTCGCAGAGGACGTAGAGCTCGGGCCGGCGGGGCCGGCGGGGGCGATGGCGCAGCCGCAGCGGCACGCCACCCGTCTCGAGCGAGGCGCGCAGCGTGCGCCGGATGTCGACGCTGCGACCGCGCTGGCGGCCGCGCTCGACCGCGCCCTGGGTCGCGAGGCGGCGCCGCAGCTGGGCGACGACGCGATGGACGTTGGCGAGGTCCTGCGACGGCCCCATCGGCAGCGCGCGGTCGAGCTCGCGCAGCGGCTTCGCCGGCGGCAGCGAGCGCGTACGCTCGATCAGCGCGCGCTCGAGCTCCTGGCGCAGGTGGCGCTCGAAGGCACGCAGGCGCTCAGCGGGCACCGAGTCGGGCTCAGGGCGAGCCGGGGAGTCGCCGGCCCGCTCCTCTGCGGCGGCTCGCAGGCCGAGGCCGCGACGGATGCGCTGCACGTCTACGCCGATCACCCCTGAGCCCTCGCCCTGACGGCCGAAGGCGGCGATCGCGAGCCGCGCGGTGTCGCGCATCTCCCCGTCGGAGCCATGGCGGATCGCCTGACGGACGGCCTCCCGCAGCTCATCCGCGTCGAGCCGCTCGGCGCCCTCGAAGCGCTCCTCACGCAGCCCGCGGTCGACGGCCTTGCGCTCCCCGGTGCGAAAGAGGAAGCGCTCGAAGACAAGCTCGAAGACCCGCCTGTCCTCCTGCGACTTGGCGAGCGTCGCGGCGAGCGCCTCGCGAAAGCGCGTCCGGTCGCTCCAGTCGATCTCCGAGAGCGCGTGGAAAGCGTCGAGCAGCTCCGAGGTCCCGACGGCGAGCCCCTCGCGGCGCAGCTCCTCCGCGAGCTCGAGCAGCCGTGGCGCGAGCCCCGGCGGGCCGGGCTCGCCGACGCCGCCGTAGAGGGCACCCCCGCCACGGGCGGCGCCCCCGCTGGCCGACCGGCCGCCGACGGCGCCCCCGCCCGGAGCGGCGCCCTCGGCGCTAGCCCGAGGCGATGTGGGCTTGCGGGACGCCATCCCGGAGCTTGGCCCCGATGCGCTCGGCCACGAGGTCGATGTCGGTGCGGTGCTTGACGATGATGCTCATCGTGCGCGCGAGGATCTGCTCGTCGATGTCCTCGGCCCCGAGCAGCAGCAGCGCGCGCGCCCAGTCGATCGACTCGGCGATCGAGGGCGGCTTGCGCAGATCGAGGCCGCGGACCATGTGCACGACCTCGACGAGCCGCCGCGCGAGGGTCGCGTCGAGCTCGGGCTCGTGCATGCGCACGATCTCGAGCTCGCGCTCGACGTCCGGGTAGTCGAGCCACAGGTAGAGGCAGCGGCGCTTGAGCGCCTCGGTGAGCTCGCGCGAGTTGTTCGACGTCAGCAGCACGAGCGGCGTGCTGCGGGCCTCGACGCGGCCGAGCTCGGGGATCGAGATCTGGAAGTCCGAGAGCACCTCGAGCAGCATCGCCTCGAACTCTTGGTCGGTCTTGTCGATCTCGTCGATCAGCAGCACGACGGGATCGACTGAGCCGATCGCCTGCAGCAGCGGGCGCGAGAGCAGGAACTCCTCGCCGAAGATGTCCTCCTGCACGCGCTCCCAGCCGGTGTCGTTCGCCTCGGCCTGGATCCGCAGCAGCTGCTTGCGGTAGTTCCACTCGTACAGCGCCTTCGCCTCGTCTAGGCCCTCGTAGCACTGCAGCCGGATCAACTCGCGGCCGCTCGCCCGCGCGAGCGCTTTGGCGAGCTCCGTCTTGCCCACGCCGGCTGGCCCCTCGACGAGCACGGGCTTGCCGAGCTTGCCGGCCAGGAAGGACACGAGCGCCGCCGAGTCGCCCGCCAGATAGCCCACCTCGGCCAGGCTCGCGCGCATCGCCTCCGCTGTCTGCGCCTCGCCGGCCATCGGTAGAGGATACTTTCGTCGATGCCTCCCGGCGTAGCGGACGAGACTGTGCGGAGCGTGCTGATCCTCGTGGTCGGCGGCTTCTCCATAGGAGTCCTCGGCCACCTCTTCCAGGTGCGCTCCATGATCCTCGCCGGCATCCTGATGGTGTTCACGGGGATGATGATCGTCCCGTTGTTTCTCTCGACCGTTTAGCGGGTTGATTCCACGACCCCGCCCGGCTCAGAGCGGCTGTCGGCCGGCGTGCCCGGCGTCGGGCTCGTGCCAGAAGCCGATGGCCTCCTCGCCCTCCTCCCAGCAGAGGTAGACCTCCCTGCCCTCGCGGATCGAGGGGAAGTCGACCAGGCCGCGGTCGAGATCGCGTAGCACGACGTCCATCGCCTGCAGCTCGACGAGCGTCTCGCGCAGGTTGAGGAACGCCCGCGAGACGAGCTTGCCCGGCTCGCCGCCGCCGTTGGTGGGGGAGGCCTCCTTGAGCGCCGCGCGCGCCTCCTCGTCGCCTAGCTCAGCGCGCGCCGTGCGCATACGGTCGAGCAGGTCGGCGACGGGACCTAGCGCGGCGTTTGCCTGCTCGAGCGAGTAGTGGCGCTCGTGGCTCACGCGGGCGCCGGGGCGGCCGCCGCCCGCATGCGCCCGGCGAGCAGCTCGGCGTCGGCCGGCGAGACGGGCCGCAGCTGCCCCTGGAAGGCGAGCGTCCAGTGCTCGGCAGGCCAGCGCCGGACGTGCTCGAGCTCGGCTGCGAGCTCCTCCGCCGGCACGAATGCGTCCTCCGCGAGCACGAGCAGCGGCTCGGCCGAAAAGCGCCAGGGGTAGTCGTCGGCCTTGCCGGGCTTGCCGGGCCAGATCCGCGTTCGGTCCTCGTACATGCCGCCGGCGATTCTCGCGATGCCGCCGAAAGCCTTCAGCTTGGTCACGTAGTAGACGATCTCGTCGCCCGGCTCGATGCGCTCGGCCTGCGCGCGCCTGCGCTCCTTGAGCCCGACGACGCCGAAGTCGTGCTCCCGCGAAGCGCGGAAGTTCTCGAGCGAGCCGGTGAGGACCCAGGTGGTCGGGGCCGGCGTGGACATCGAGGCAAGGGTAACGCCGCCGCGCCGCCCTGCGCTCATCCCAGACCCGCCCGCGATCCGCCCGCGATACGCGATCCGCCGCCGAGTGCGCCCAGCCCGCGCCGGGCTCAGTCGATCGGGATGTCCTCCACGCGCGTCTCGCGCTCGCCCCGATCGAGGCGCTCGAGGTAGCGGTCGATCAGCGCGCGCACGGTCAGCAGCGTCTCGCGCAGGAGCGCCGTCAGCTGCTCCTGCAGCTCGCGCGGGGCCGCCCGCCGGAGCGCATCGACGAAGGCGAGCAGCATCGCCATGATGTCGGTGGCGCCGCGCATCGCGCGGTCGCGGGCGAGCTGCTCATCGGTCCACGCGCTCGCGCCGTCGGCACCGGCGTGGTGCGCGTCGCCCGCGCTCTCGCCATCGGCGCGCCCGCCGCGCTCGTGCGCACCCCGCTCGTGCGCACCACGCTCGTGCGCACCGCCCCGGTCCGCGCCGCCGTCGTGCCCGCCGTATAGATCGCGGTCTTCGAATGGCGTAGGCCGCTCGGCGGCGAGCGGGTCCCTGCGCCCGTGCTCGGGGGTGGAGCTCATGCCCGGACCTCCGCGGTCTCGTCCTCGCGTTCGAAGCGCACCTCGAGCGCCCCGGCCTCGAAGGAGGCCGTGCGCGGACGGTAGGCGGACATCGCGCTCGGCAGCATGATCGTGCGCTTCTGCGGGCCGACGCGTACAACGACCTCGAGGCCGATCTTGCGCAGCTTGATGTCGGCCTTGTCGATGAAGGGGATCGCCAGTCGCAGCGTGGCCGTGCCGTTCTCGGAGGTGAGCTCCTGGGAGAGCGTCTCGTGCAGGACCGCATGCGCGTCGGTGTCCTCGAACAGCGCTGCGCCGAGGCGGTCGATCATCTCGACCCCGATCACCTCGCGCTCGAAGTACGGCGCGGTGAGGATCGGCACGGGCGCGAACGCCGAGCGCACGAGCTCGAGCTGCTCGGCTTGGGCTGCGAGCCAGCGCTCGAAGTAGCCGCCCGCGACCTCGTCGGGAAGCACGCGGTTGACGACGATCGCGTCGGTCAGGAAGCCGTAGAGGTTGAGGTAGGTGAAGGTGCGCATGGCCTCACGCACGACCATGCGGTCCGGCGTCATAACGAGCCGCAGCGAGGTCGCAGAGCGGTCGCGCAGGATGCGGTTGAGCGCCACGAGGCTCTCGACCAGGCGGCGCACGTCGCCGATCACCTCCTCGCTCGGCAGGGGGACGTCGAGCAGTCCCGCGAGCGGGCGCGCGGCGGCTACCAGGCGTCCGTCCGCGGGGAAGACCTTGTCGAGCCACCATTGGGCGACATCGGGGAAGGAGAGCAGCCTGAGCGTCTCGCCCGTCGGCGCGCAGTCGACCACGATCGCGTCGTAGTCGCCGGACTCGTGGTGGTGCTTGATCTGCAGCAGCGAGAAGAGCTCGTCGACGCCCGGCGGCACCGTCAGCTCCTCGGCGGAGATCGGGTCGACGCCGCGCTCGATGAGCAGGTTGCCCATCCATGCCTGCACCGCGTCCCAGTTGCGCTCCATCTCATCCTGGGCGCCCACCTCCTGCACGTCGAGGTTGTCGCCGCACCGGACGGGCGTGCTCCCGACCTCGATCTCGAGCGCATCCGAGAGCGAGTGAGCGGGATCGGTCGAGAGGAGAATCGTGCGCAGGTCGAGCGCTGCGCAGCGGCGGGCGGTGGCGACGGCGACGCTCGTCTTGCCGACGCCGCCCTTGCCCGTGTAGAGGATCGTCCGCGGCGCCAAGGGCGCCATCGTACCCCTAGCTCGAGGAGACGATGCGCCTAGCCCGGGGGAACGATGTCGAAGACGAGGCGGCGTCGGCCGTCGGCCTCGACGCGGACCGAGACGCGCACGCCGAGCTTGAGCGGATCGGGCGCGGGTGCGGCGGGCGGTGCGGGGGGAGGGGCCGGTTGAGCCTGGATCACGCGCTGCCGGGCGTGCCGCTTGCCCTTGCCGGAGTACTTGCGCACGATGCGGGGCGAGCGCAGCTGGCGCGTGAACTTGCGCGCCGTCCTGCAGTAGGCGCGCGCCTTGGTGCGATCGCAGAGGCTGCGCACGAAGTCGCGATTGGCCCTGTGGTAGCGCACGTCGGCGCGCGCCCCGCCCAGCGAGTAGAGCGACCAGTGACGCGTGCGGTAGCGCGGGAGCTCCCGGCGCAGCGCGCGGTCGCCGGCGGCGAACAGCCGCTGCGCGCGCGGGTCACCCGAGATCTTGGCGAGGTCGAAGAGCCCGTTGAGCGACTGCGCGAAGCCGTTCAGAACGCGCAGGCGCGGGGCGAAGGAGTAGAGCAGGTAGTGATTGCCGCCGCGCGAGCCGGCACGCACCCCGGTCGGCCAGCGTCGCTCGAACGCGCCCAGCGCGCTGCGCGCGGCGCCCAGGTAGGCCCCGTCGCCCAGCAGCCTGGTCCCGCGGGCGAGCGCCTGCACGGCAGTGCCCTGCGAGATCCCGCTCACCCACGGCGGCCTGCCGCCGCCGAAGCTGAAGTAGTACTCCCAGGCCGTGAAGCCGCCGCGCTGCGCTGCGATCGCCAGCAGCCAGTCGAGCGTCCCGCGCAGCGACTCGCGGTTGCAGCGGGGAGTCCTGCGGTGCGGCCTGGCGCAGCCGTTGTAGAGCGCGTTGGCACGGGCGAAGTTGGCGAGCGGCTGGATCTGCAGCCCGCGCTTGGGGTAGTACTGGAAGATCACGGGGCTGCCGGCGAAGCTCACGCGCGAGCCCGACGCGGGAAATCGGTGCGAGCGCCAGAAGCTCGTGTTGCGGTGGAGCTGCAGGAAGAGCGCGGGCATGCGGCCGGCTGAGAGCCGCCGGGAGCGGGCCGTGCGCTCGAGCGTCCCGATTACGCTGCCGAGTTCCTTGCGGCGCTTGCCGTGCAGGCGGCGGCGAACCTTGCGCGCGCGCTGGTATACGACTATGTAGGCGCCGGCAGCCTGGGGCGTGAGCCGGCCGGCGGCGACCGCGCGCTGGAGAGCGCCGTAGATGCTCGGACCGCCGGCGGCGTGTGCGGGCGGCCCCGCGGGCCCCGGCGGCCTCTCGTCCGCGTGCGGCCCTAC
>JBBSNQ010000074.1:0-7026 GCA_038232575.1 Solirubrobacterales bacterium
CGGACAGGGGAGGCGTCGTCCCGGCGACCGGATGGCGGCGCGGCGGGCACCGGTCCGCATGATGGGGAGAACGAGCAGGAGCTCGACCTCAACGGCCACGAGCCGGACCCCGGTGCGCTCGCGGGGGTGGCGGAGGCGGGACGGTCGGTCGAGCGACCGGCGGGAGAGCCCGGGGCGAGAGAGGAGAGGGCCCGCGGGCAGGAGCAGGCTCCCGCGCAGCCCTCGCCGCGCCCGCGCCCGAGTGCCTGGGAGGAGGCACGAGCGATCGAGCCCGACGTGCATCAGGAGCTCTATCCGGAGGTCGAGCGCAGCGGGCCGATCGGCGCCGACGATCCCGAGCTCAGGCAGTGAGCGGGGATCGAGACTTCGAGCGGGAAAAGGTCGCCCCATGAGCGCCACGGAACCGTACGTGGCCGTGATCGGATCCGGGTCCGCGCAGACTGCGGCGGAGTCGCTCGCCGCGGCCGAAGAGGTCGGGCGCGGGCTCGCGGAGGCGGGCGCGACGCTGCTGTGTGGGGGCCTTGGCGGCGTCATGGAAGCCGCCTGCCGGGGCGCCGCCGGCGCCGGCGGCCGCACGATCGGGATCCTGCCCGGCGGCGCCAGGGCGGAGGGCAATCGCTGGCTCGACGTTGCCATTCCGACCGGCTTGGGAGAGGCGCGCAACGCTGTGATCGCCCGCGCGGCCGATGCGCTGATCGCCGTCGCCGGCGCGTTCGGCACACTCTCGGAGATCGCTCTCGCGCTGCAGATGGGCAAGCCCGTCGTCGGCCTGCGTACCTGGGAGCTGGCGCAGGACGGGCACGCGGTGGACGCTGTCATCGCGGTGGACTCGCCGCGTGCCGCGGTCGAGCGGGCGCTCGAGCTCGGGGAGCGCTGAGGCTGCGTCGTGGCAGAGCGGATGCGATGCAGGCTGGTGGTGCACGGCCGCGTTCAGGGAGTCTTCTTCCGCGACTCGACCCGCCAGGAGGCCGAGCGCGCGGGCGTCGCCGGCTGGGTCGCCAACCGCCCCGACGGCAACGTCGAGGCGGTGCTCGAGGGTGATCGGAGCGCCGTCGAGGGGGTGATCGAGTTCTGCCGCAGCGGGCCCTCGAGCGCCGACGTCGAGCGGGTCGAGACCCACGACGAGGAGCCCGAGGGGCTGTCCGGGTTCGCAGTTCGATAGCCGGCGCTCGAGCCGTGGCGGGAGCGTGAGGATCCTGTAACGCGAGCGTGCCCGGGCGCGTGATCGCCGCGCCTACGCTCGCCCGATCGTGGGCAACAGGGGCAAGCTGCAGCTGGCGGCCTACGCGGCGGGAGCGCTGCTGCTCGCCTTCGCGGCGCTGCACGTGCTCGAGGGAGGCGGGCCCGGCGGGGAGGGCCCTCGGGTTGCGCTCGACGGCCCCGGCGCAGGGCAGCCCGGCGCGGGAGCGCCCACGCCCAAGCGGCCGCGGCTCTACATCCACGTCGTAGGCGCCGTACGTGAGGGCGGTCTCTATCGCCTGCCGGACGGGGCTCGGGTTGCCACGGCGATCGAGCGCGCGGGCGGTGCCTCGTCGCGGGCGGACCTGAGCGGCGTGAATCTCGCCGCGCCGCTTGCCGATGGCCAGCAGGTCGTGGTGCCGCGGCGCGGGGAGGTCGCCCGAGGGGCGGCAGCCTCCGGCACGGGCGGCGACGCCCAGGCACCCGTGTCGCTCTCCCAGGCGACGCCGGAGCAGCTCGAGCAGCTCGACGGGATCGGCCCCGCGCTCGCCGCGCGCATCGTCGAGTACCGCGACGAGCACGGCGGCTTTCGCTCGCTCGGACAGCTGCGCGATGTCGAGGGCATCGGCGAGAAGCGCTTCAAGGCGCTGCGCGAGTCGGTCCAGCCCTGATCAGAGGCTGCGGTGCCGGCGACAGGTCCGCTCGCGGGACGGGCGAACGTCCCGCGGATGGCTGGCGCGCAGATGGCTGCCGCGCGCGCGATCGCGCTGCTGCGGCGGCGTCCGTTCCACGTCGCGCTCGGCGGGCTCGTGCTCGGCCTCGCGCTCTCCTCCGGGCGACCGTCGCTGGCCTTAGCCGCCGCCGGTGCCTGCGCGCTGGGGCTTGCGGCGATGGGCTCTGGGGCGCTCGGCCTCCTGACGGCGCTGCTCGTGATCGCCGGAGTCGGCGGTGGAGCCGCACGGCTTGCCGCGCTCGAGCACTCCTGGCCCGCGGCGCATCCCGGGGAGAGCGTCAGCGCACGCGCCAATCTGATCGCGCGGCCCCGTCCGTCGCGCTTCGGCTCCTCCGCCGTGCTCGAGCTGCGTTCAGGCCCGGGCCGCGGGGCGCGCGTGCTGGCGCGCGCCGGTCGCGAGGATCGCTGGCCAGACGACGCCGGCGCGGGGGTCGAGCTGCTCGTCGAGGGCACCCTTTCGCGCCCACGCGCAAGCCCCCGAGCCAACTTCGACTGGCCCGCCCACCTGCGCCGCCGCGGGATCGGCGCCGAGCTCCAGATCGAGTCGTTGCGGGCGACCGGCCGCCGGCGGGGCGGCGCCGCGGGGATAGTCGACGCGATGCGCCGACGCGCCGAGCACGCGCTCGAGCGCGGCGCGTCGCCGCGCGAAGCGGCGCTGGCGCGCGGCATGGTGCTCGGCCAGGACGAGGAGCTCCCAGAGACGCTCCGCGACGACTTCCGCCGCTCCGGCCTCGCTCACCTGCTCGCGGTCTCGGGTCAGAACGTCATGCTGCTGGGTGCGCTCGCCCTGCCGGCGCTCGGCCTGCTCGGGTTCGGCCTGCGCGGGCGCATCGTCGGTGTGCTCGCGTTGATCGCCATCTATGTGCCGCTTGCCGGGGCGGGCCCTTCGCTTCAGCGGGCAGGCGTGATGGGCGCCGCCGGACTGATGGCCGTAATCGCCGGGCGCAGCGCCTCCCGGTGGTACGCGCTGCTGCTCGCGGCCGTCGTGACGCTTGCCGCGAGCCCGCGCGTGCTCGGCGATCCGGGGTGGCAGCTCTCGTTCGTGGCGGTCGCGGGGATACTGTGGCTCGCGCCCGGCATAGCGGCCGCTCTGCGAGCCCTGCCCCGACCGGTGGCCGATGGCCTCGCGCTGACGATCGCGGCCACGCTGGCGACTGCGCCGCTGCTCGGGCACCACTTCGGGGTCATCTCGCTCTCGGCACTGCCGGCCAACGTGCTGGCGCTGCCGGTCGTCGCGCCGATCATGTGGATCGGCATGATCCAGGCCGCGGTGGGTCAGCTGGCTCTCGATGGGCTCCGACTCGGCGGACTCGCCGACGCGGGCCTCGAGGCTCTCGGCCTGATCAACGGTCTGCTGCTCGGTTATCTCGAGGGCGTTGCGCGGCGCTTCGCCGATGCTCCGGGCGCTGCCGTCGAGTTGCCGCTGTCCTCGCCGTTCGCTGTCGCCGGCGCTTACGCACTGCTTGGCGCGGTCGTCCTCGGCGCGAGCCGAGCCCGGCGCACGCTCGGCCCCGCGACGGCGTCGCAACTCGCGGCATGGAGGCTGCTGGCCCCGGCGCGCCGTCACGGGCTCGTGCTCACGGGGACGGCGCTCCTGCTGGCCCTCGCCGTCGTGTGGCTGGGCCCGTCCTCAGCGCCCGACCGTTTGACGGTCTCGTTCCTCGACGTCGGCCAGGGCGATGCGACCCTGATCCAGGACTCCGGCGGTGCCGCGGTGCTCTTCGATGGCGGCCCGGAGGAGGCACGCGTCGCGCGGCTGCTGCGCAGGGCGGGTGTGCGGCGGCTGAGCGCGGTCGTCGCCACGCACCAGTCCTCCGACCACCAGGGCGGGCTCCGCGAGGTTCTCCAGCGCTTTCCCGTGGATCTCCTGCTCGACGGCGGCGACGGCACCACAGACCCGCGGTTCAGGGCTGTGCTGGCGGAGGCGCGGCGGCGCGGGGTGCGCCGCGTGCCCGCGGCGGCCGGACAGACGATCCGCTGCGGAGCGTTGACGATCCGGCTGCTCTCTCCTGAGCCGCGGCCGCCCGGGCCTCCGCCCGAGGATCCGAACCCGCGCGCAGTGGTCGCAGTGGTGAGCGCGGGCGCGTTCGACCTGCTGCTCTCGGCCGACGCCGAGAGCCCCACGCTCGAGTCGCTCGACCTGCCGGACGTCGAGGCGATGAAGGTCCCCCATCACGGCAGCCGGGACGAGGGCCTGCCGGAGGTGCTGAGCAGGCTCAGGCCGCAGGTCGCGGCGATCGAGGTCGGAAGCGACAACAGCTACGGGCATCCGGCACCCGAAACGCTCGCCGCGCTCGAACGATCCGGCGCGCGCGTCTACCGAACCGACCGCGACGGCACGATCGCACTGAGCGTCGACGACGGTGCGCTGCGCGTGGAGACCCACCGCTGAGCCGCTATCGCGGCGATTGCCCTTGTCTGCGCGCGTGCCCACGCCCACACCCGCGCCCATGCCCGCGCCCCCGCCCACGCCCCCGCCCACGCACGCCGGCCGGCGTCGACCGCGAAGGCTCACGGCACTCTTCAGGCGCCGGGTCGACCATCCTCGCTCCTAGACTCGCGAGCCAGTGGCCGAGCTCAAGCCCGCCTACCTGATCGGCGGTGACGACGACGCCAAGATCGACGCCTGGCGCTCGCGGGTCCGGCGCCGAGCGGAGGCCGAGCACGGCCCCGGCGGGCTTGAGCGATTCGACGCTGCCAGCGCCGATCCGGAGGAGGTGGCCGCGGCGCTGGCTGCGCTCAGCTTCGATCCGGGCACTCGCTACGTCCTAGCGGAGGGCGTTGAGGCCTGGAAGGCTGCCGCATGGGCGCCGCTCGAGCGGGCGATCGCCTCGATGCCGCCCGACACCGTGCTGGTCCTGCTCGCCCGGGGCGAGGCGCCGGCGAGCGTCGCCAAGGCGGTCAAGGGCGCGGGCGGCGAGGTGCGCATGCACGAGGCCCCGAAGCCGCGCGAGATGCCGGCCTGGGTGGTCGACCGTGCTGCGGAGCAGGGGCTGCGCCTCGACACGGAGGCGGCCAGAGCGCTCGTGGCAAGCGTCGGGCCGCGTCCGCAGCGGCTGGCCAGAGAGCTCGAGCGCCTGGCGATCCTCGCTCACCCGGAGACGCAGCTCTCGGCCGACCAGGTCGAGCGGCTCGCGGCGGGCGAGGCGCGCCTGCAGGTCTACGACCTGGCCGATGCGCTCGCCAGCGAGGACCTCGCGGCGAGCCTGTCCATCGCCGAGGGCTTGGCACGTGCCGGGGAGCGCGCCGGCGGCCTCGTCTACCGGATCGTGGGGCGCCTGCGCGAGGTTCGGCGGGCCGTCGAGCTGATCGATTCGGGGATGCCCGAGCAGCAGGTGCGCGCGCGCATGAAGGCCCCCCCGGGAGCGGCCCGACACATCGTCGCCCGCGCGCGCAGGGCAGACCGCCCGGCGCTCGAGCGCGCGATCGGCGCTTTCGCGGACCTCGAGCTCGATCTCCGCGGCGGCGGCCTCGGGGATGAGACGGCGTTCACCGTGGCGCTCGCCAGAGCAACCGGCGCCGGCTCTCGAGCCGGCGCCTAGAGCTGCGCGCGCAGGCCGGCGGCGCGCGCCTTCTTGCGCGCCCCGTTGTTGCGATGCAGCGCACCCTTTGCGACCGCCCTGTCGATACGCGATGCAAGCGCCCGATGCTCGATGTCCGCTTGGGCGGCGTCGCCGGCCTCGACCGCCGCGGTCAGGCGGCGAAAGTGCGTCCTGACCGGCGAGGTGAAGCGCCGGTTCTCGGCGCGCTCGCGCTCGGTCCGATGATTGCGCTTGCGCTGGGATGCGAGGTTGGCCATGCGAGGGCGCCCGATCCGGTGTCGAGCCTCACGCGGAGGCGGCCGGAACCAAGCGGCCGCGTACTATAGCCCGCCGGTGCCGGCCGAGGAGCCCGAAGGGATGACGCACGGCGGCGACCGATCGCCTCGCAAGCCCGGGCGCATGGCGCGCAGCACCGCCTTCTTCTCGCTGGCCACGGGCATCTCGCGCGTCGCGGGGCTCGTACGCGAGATCGTTGCGGCGAGCCTGTTCGGAGTGAGCGGCGCGATGTCCGCGTTCACGATCGCCTTTCAGGTCCCGAACCTGATCCGTGCGCTGTTCGCCGACGCGGCGCTTCAGGGCGCGTTCGTGCCGGTCTTTACCGAGCTGCTCGAGAAGGGCGATCGGCGCGAGGCCTTCCGGGTCGCCTCTGGCGTCCTCTCGCTGATCGTGCTCGTCCTCGGCGCCCTGACGCTGGCGTTCGTCATAGCCGCGCCGGCCGTGATCGGCCTGGTCGCCCCGGGCTTCGGCGACACCCCGGCGCTCGAATCGCTCACGGTCGGCCTGGCGCGCCTGATGTTCCCGATCGTGCTGCTGCTCGCGCTCTCCGGCGTGATCGTCGGCATGCTCAACTCTTTCGAGCACTTCAGCGTCCCGGCGCTCGCCCCGGTCGCGTGGAACGTGATCATCATCGGGTCGCTGCTCGGGCTCGGCCCGCTGCTGCCGGAGGGCAGCGAGATCTACGCCTACGCGATCGGCGTGCTCGCGGGGACCCTCGTGCAGCTCGTCCTGCCGATGCCGTGGCTGCGCGGGCGCGGCGGGCGGCTGTCGCTGTCGCTGCGCTGGCGCGATCCGCACGTGCTGCGCGTGCTCAAGCTGATGCTGCCGGTGACCGTCGCGCTCGGGCTGATCAACTTCTCGCTGCTGATCAACTCGTTCTTTGGAACGCTCGTGGCAGAGCAGGCGCCGGCGGCGATCGACAAGGCCTTTCGCATCTACATGCTGCCGCAGGGCCTCTTCTCGGTCGCGGTCGCGACGATCTTGTTTCCGGCGCTCGCGCGGCTCGCGGCCCGCGGAGCCATCGACGACATGCGGCGCGCTATGGCCAACGGCGTGCGCCTGATCGCGCTGCTGCTGATCCCCTCTGCGGCGATCATGGCGGTGCTCGCGGAGCCGATCACGAGGATCGTCTACGAGCGCGGGGCATTCGGCGCCGGGGCGACCGACCTCGTCGCCGAGGCGATGCTCTGGTGGGCGTTCTCGCTGCCCTTCCAGGGGGTGAGCCTGCTCTTCTCGCGGACCTTCTTCTCGCTCCAGCGCCCGTGGGTGACGACGGCGCTCGCGGTCGCGAACCTC
>JBBSNQ010000075.1:0-7024 GCA_038232575.1 Solirubrobacterales bacterium
GGAGGGTCTCGACGAACTGCGCGCACGCTGCGCGCGGGATGGAGTCCCACTGATCGCGCTCGGCGGCGAGGCCGAGCCGGAGGCCGAGCTCGCCGCCGCGTCGACCGCGCCCGCCGGCCTCGTCGCGGAAGCGTTCGAGTACCTGCGCCACGGCGGCGTCGAGAACACGGCGCAGCTGCTTCGCTTCCTCGCCGACACGCTGCTACTCGAGGGCTTCGGCTTCGAGCCGCCGGCCGAGCTCGCGGAGCTCGGTATCTACGTGCCCGGCGAGGGGGACGTAGAGCTCGATGCGGCGCTCGCACGCCACGAGCCTGGGCGCCCGACTGTCGGCATCGTCTTCTACCGCACCCACCGCATCGCGGGCAACACCGCCTTCGTCGACGCACTCGCCGCCGCGATCGAGGCTGCCGGCGCGAACGCGCTGTGTGTCTGGTGCTACTCGCTGCGCCCCGGCGCCGACGGGCGGGTGCCCGCACTCGAGCAGCTGGCCGGCCGCGTCGACGTGCTCGTCACGACCGTGCTCGCCTCGGGCGGCCAGAATGCGGGAGACGCGCTTCCCGGCGCCACCGGCGACGCCCGCCCAGAGAACTGGCTCGAGTGGCACGCCGAGGCGCTCGCGGCGCTCGACGTGCCCGTCCTGCAGGGGATCTGCGCGACGGTGCCGCGCGCCTCGTGGGAGGCGAGCCCCGGCCTCTCGCCGCTCGACGCGGCGATGCAGGTCGCGATTCCTGAGTTCGACGGGCGCATCGTGGGCGTGCCGTTCTCCTTCAAGGAGCGGGTCGCGGAGGACTCGCCGGTGGGCGCGCCGCTCGTGCGCTACGAGGCCGATCCCGAGCGCACCGCCCGGCTCGCGGAGCTCGCGGTCCGCCATGCGCGCCTGCGTCATACCCCGCCCGCCGACGCGCGCGTCGCGATCGTGCTCTCGAGCTACCCCACCAAGCATGCGCGCGTGGGCAACGCCGTCGGGCTCGACACGCCGGCCAGCGCGATCCGGCTGCTCGGGGCGCTGCGCGAGGCCGGCTATCGCGTCGAGGGCGACTTCGAGGACGGCGATGCGCTCGTGCACGCGTTGATCGCCTCGGGCGGGCACGATCTCGAGTTCCTCACCGAGGAGCAGCTGCGCGGCGCCGAGGCGCGCGTCGACGCGGCGACTTACGGCACCTGGTTCTCCGCTCTGCCCGCCGAGCTGCGCGAGGCGGTCGTCGGGCACTGGGGCGAGCCTCCGGGCGACCTCTACGTGAACGGCGAGGAGATCGTGGTCGCCGGGCTGCGGCTCGGCAACGTCGTCCTCGCGCTGCAGCCGCCGCGCGGCTTTGGCGAGAACCCGGTCGCCATTTACCACGACCCGGAGCTGCCGCCGACCCACCACTACCTCGCGGCGTATTGGTGGATCGACCGCGTCTTCGGCGCCGACGCCGCCATCCATCTTGGCAAGCACGGGACGCTCGAGTGGCTGCCCGGCAAGAGCGTCGGGCTCTCGGGCGCCTGCGCCCCCGACGCTGCGCTCGGCTCGCTGCCGCTGCTCTATCCGTTCGTGGTCAACGATCCCGGCGAGGGCGAGCAGGCCAAGCGCCGCGCGCATGCTGTCGTCGTGGATCACCTCGTGCCGCCGATGGCCCGCGCGGAGACCTACGACGAGCTCGCCCGCCTCGAGCAGCTGCTCGACGACTACTTCCAGGCCGAGTCACTCGACCCCGCGAAGCTGCCGGCGATCGCAGGGCGGATCTGGGAGCTGCTGCGCGAGGCCGAGCTCCACCACGACTTGGCGGTCGAGGAGCGTCCCGAGGACTTCGGCGGCTTCCTCACCGAGCTCGACGGCTACCTGTGCGAGATCAAGGACCTGCAGATCCGCGACGGCCTGCACGTGCTCGGCGAGGCGCCGGCGGGCGATCAACGCCTCGGCCTGCTCGCGGCGATCCTCAGGCTCGGCGCCGGCGAGGTCGAGGGGCTTCGGCGCGCGGTGGCTGCGGCGGCGGGCGGCCTTGACGAGCCGGCGCTCGCCGAGGCAGCGGGCGAGCGGCTCGAGTCCGACGTGCTCGAGCGCGCGCGGCCGCTGCTGGAGCGCTTCCCCGGACCTGCGTTGACCGGCTCCGATCTGATCGACAGGCTCGAAGAGGCTCAGCGGGCCCTGCTCAACGCGCTCGAGGCGCGCGGCTTCGACCCCGCCGCAACGGAGCAGGCTTGCGTCGAGGTGCTGGGGCACGCCGATCCGAGCGTCGTGCGCACGCTCCGCTTTGCCTGCGAGCAGGTCGTCCCACGGCTCGAGGGCACGAGCAACGAGATCGCGAACCTGCTCCACGGACTGCGCGGCGGCTTCGTGCCGGCGGGGCCTTCCGGCTCGCCGACCCGGGGCCTCGTCAACGTGTTGCCGACGGGCCGCAACTTCTACTCGGTCGACCCCAAGGCGCTCCCCTCGGAGCTCGCGATGGAGGCCGGCTCCCGGCTCGCCGAGGATCTGGTGCGCCGTCACCGCGAGGAGGAGGGGCGGCCGCCGGAGACGATCGGCATCGTCGTCTGGGGCACCGCCGCGATGCGCACGCACGGCGACGACATCGGCGAGGTGCTCGCGCTGCTCGGCGTGCGTCCGCGCTGGAACCCGGAGTCGCGCCGCGTCGTCGGCCTCGAGCTGATCGAGCTCGAGGAGCTCGGACGACCGCGCGTCGACGTGACGGTGCGCATCTCGGGCTTCTTCCGCGATGCCTTCCCCAACCTGATCGACCTGATCGACGACGCGGTGCGCCTCGTCGCGGAGCTCGACGAGCCCGAAGAGCTCAACTTCGTCGCCGCGCACGCGCGCGCCGATCGCGACCGGCTGCTTGACGAGCTCGGCGAGCAGGCTGCCTGGCGGCGCTCGACGACCCGCGTCTTCGGCTCCAAGCCGGGCGCCTACGGCGCCGGGCTGCTGCCGCTGATCGACGCGCGCAACTGGCGCACCGATGCCGACCTCGCGGAGGTCTACGAGGTCTGGGGCGGGTACGCCTACGGCCGCGGCCTCGCCGGAGTCGAGGACCGCGCGGCCATGCGGGCGAACTTCGCCCGCATCGATGTTGCCGTCAAGAACGTGGACACGCGCGAGCACGATCTCTTCGACTCGGACGACTTCTTCCAGTATCACGGCGGCATGATCGCGACCGTGCGCGCGCTGACGGGGTCCAGCCCGAAGGCATACGTCGGCGACTCGGCCGACCCGGCGCGCGCGCGCAACCGCCCGCTGCAGGAGGAGGCGCGGCGGGTCTTCCGCTCCCGCGTGGCCAACCCCCGCTGGATCGGCGCGATGATGCGCCACGGCTACAAGGGCGCGTTCGAGCTCTCGGCGACGGTCGACTACCTCTTCGGATACGACGCGACTGCCGGCGTCGTCGAGGACTGGATGTACGCGGCGGTGGCGGAGCGCTACGCGCTCGACCCCGAGGTCACCGAGTTCATGCGCCGGTCGAACCCCTGGGCGCTGCGGGCGATCTCCGAGCGGCTGCTCGAGGCCGCCGACCGCGGGCTCTGGGCCGAGCCCTCCGAGGAGGTGCTCGAGCGCCTACGCGCCTCCTACCTCGAGCTCGAGGGCGAGCTCGAGCAGGCCGGCGAGGAGCTGACCGCATGAGCGGAGCGACCTTCCCCCTCTCCGCCGTGGTCGGCCACGACGATCTGCGACTCGCGCTGATGGCCAACGCCGTCAGTCCGGCGATTGGCGGCGTGCTCGTACGCGGGGAGAAGGGGACCGCGAAGTCGACCGCGGTGCGCGCGCTGGCCCGGCTGCTCCCCGAGGTCGAGGTGGTGGCCGGCTGCCTCTACTCGTGCGATCCCGCGGCGCCCGATCCCGCCTGCCCGTCGGGACCGCATCCTCCGGGGACGCCGTCGGAGCGGCGGCCCGTCAGGCTCGTCGAGCTGCCAGTCGGCGCGAGCACCGACCGCCTGGCCGGGGCGCTCGACATCGAGCGCGCGCTCGTCGACGGGGTCCGGGCCTTCGAGCCGGGCCTGCTCGCGGCGGCCCACCGCGGCATCCTCTACGTCGACGAGGTCAACCTGCTCGCCGATCACCTCGTCGACCTGCTGCTCGACGCGGCGGCGCTCGGGGTCAACTACGTCGAGCGCGACGGCGTGAGCGTGCGCCACCCGGCCCGCTTCCTGCTCGTGGGGACGATGAACCCCGAGGAGGGCGAGCTGCGGCCCCAGCTGCTCGATCGCTTCGGACTGAGCGTGGACGTGCGCGGCACGCGCGACCCCTCCGAGCGCGCGCAGATCGTGCGCCGCCGCCTGGCCTTCGATGCCGAGCCCGACGCCTTCGCCCGCCGGTTTGCCGGCGACGACGCCGCGCTCGGAGAGCGGATCGGCCGGGCACGGTCGCTGCTGCCGGCGGTCGACTGCTCCGATCGGGTCATCCGCCGTATCGCGGGCGCCTGCGCGAAGCTCGAGGTGGACGGCCTGCGGGCCGACATCGTGACCGCGAGGGCTGCGACCGCCCTTGCAGCGCTCGAGGAGCGCCGGGAGGTCGGCGACGAGGACGTGCGCCGCGCGGCGCTGCTCGCCCTCCACCACCGTCGGCGGCGGGGACCGCTCGAGCAGCCCGGGATCGACGAGGGCGAGCTCGACCGTGCGCTCGAGGGGGCGGGCGAGACCGCCGCGGCGGGCGCCGAGGACCCTGAACCGGACGGAGACGATTCCGGGCCGGACGGGGACGGCCCCGGCCCCCGCGGCCAAAGCGTCGGATCGGACGACGACGGCTCAGGATCGGACCGGAACGGCTCGGAGGCCGGTGCTGACCGCTCCGGGGGCGGGCCGCACGGCCGGACGATGGCGGCCGGCGGCAGCGACCGCGACGTGCCGGAGTCACCCGAGCAGGCCCGGCACACGGACTCGCCCGGCGCGGCGACGCGCACGGACTCTCCAGCAGGCAGCTTCCACGCACCGCTCGTCCGGCTCGAGGCCGGCGGTGCGGGGCGGCCGGGGCGGCGCAGCTCGACGATGGGCGGCGAGAGCGGCCGCGCGGTCGGCGAGCGACCGTACGCGGGTGGGGGCTCTGAGCTCGCGCTGCTCCCGACTCTGCGCGCGGCCGCCCCGCACCAGCGCGCGCGCGGCCGCACCGGCGCCGGCCTCAAGCTCGCCGCGAGCGACCTGCGCTCGCCGCTCCGCGAGGGACGAGAGGGCAACTTGGTCGTCTTCGCCGTCGACGCCAGCGGCTCGATGGCGGCCCGGCGACGCATGAGCGCGGTCAAAGGCGCGGTGCTCGCGCTGCTCGTGGATGCCTATCAGCGCCGCGACCGGATCGGCCTCGTCTCCTTCCGGGGCTCCGGCGCGGAGACCCTCCTCCCCCCCACCTCGAGCGTCGAGGTGGCGGCCAGCCGGCTCGCCGAGCTGCCGACCGGGGGGCGCACGCCGCTCGCCGCCGGCCTCGAGCACGTCCGGCGGCTGCTTGCGCTCGAGCGCGTGCGCGATCCGGACCGGCGGCCACTCGTCTTCCTGGTGACCGACGGTCGGGCCAACATCGCCGGCGAGGGCGCAAGGGTCCCGGCAGGCGCTCCTGGGGGCACTGCCGGCCAAAACGCCCCGGCGACTGCCGGCCGGAGCGCTCGTGCCGCCGCCGGCCGGGCCGCGCAGGCACTCGTCGCCGGCGGCGCCGGGCTCGTCGTGGTCGACAGCGAGGAGGGGCCGGTGCGCCTGGGGTTGGCGGGCTCGCTGGCGGGCCTCGTCGGCGCCCCGCTGCTGCCGCTCGGCGAGCTCGGCGGCGAGGGTCTGGCCGCGGGCGTGCGCGAGATCCGCGGAAGGGCGGCATGAGCAGCGAAGAGCCCACGCGGCGCAAGCCACGCGATCGGCCGCTGCTGTACGTGATCACCGGCCACGGCAAGGGCAAGTCGAGCTCCGCCTTCGGCGTCATGCTGCGCGCGTGGGCGCGCGGGTACCGGGTCGGCGTATTTCAGTTCGTCAAGTCGGGAAAGTGGAAGGTCGGCGAGCATCGAGCCGCGATGGAGCTCGGCGGCATCGACTGGGAGAAGATGGGCGACGGCTGGACGTGGACCTCGCGCGACCTCGACCAAAGCGCCGACCTGGCCCGCGAGGGCTGGGAGGAGGTCAGGCGCCGGATCGCGGAGGAGCGCTACGAGCTGCTGCTGCTCGACGAGTTCACCTACCCGATGAGCTTTGGCTGGGTGGACATCGACGAGGTCGTCGAGACACTCGTCGGGCGCCCCGGCTTCCAGCACGTGATCGTGACCGGCCGGGACGCGCCGGCCCAGCTCGTCGAGGCCGCCGACCTCGTCAGCGAGGTGGCCAAGGTAAAGCATCCCTTCGACCAGGGCATCCGCGGACAGCAGGGGATCGAGTGGTAGAGCCGCTCATCCCCCGGCTGATCGTGGCGGGGACCGGATCGGGCGTCGGCAAGACGACCGTCGCCACCGGCCTGCTCGCCGCGCTCGCCGCCCGCGGCGTGCGCGGGACCGGCTTCAAGGTCGGGCCCGACTACATCGACACTTCCTACCACGCCCTCGCAACCGGGCGGCCGGGCCGCAACCTCGACGCCTTCCTATCCGGCCCCGAGCTCGTCCCCGGCCTGTTCGCCCACGGCGCGCGCGGCGCGCAGGTCGCCGTGATCGAGGGCGTCATGGGCCTCTACGACGGGCGCTCAGGCGAGGGCGAGCTCGCCTCGACGGCGCACGTGGCGAAGCTGCTGGATGCTCCCGTGGTGCTCGTGGTCGACGCCAAGGGCATGGCGCGCTCGGTCGCCGCACTGGTGCACGGCTTCGCGAGCTTTGACCCCGAGTTGCGACTCGCCGGCGTTGTGCTGAACCGCGTCGGCTCGGACTGGCACGAGCAGATCGCCCGCGACGCGCTGGCGCCGCTCGGGCTACCGGTGCTCGGCGCCCTGCGGCGCGATGACGCCCTGAGCACCCCGGAGCGCCACCTCGGCCTGATACCGGCCCCCGAGCGTGCGGCGCAGGCGCGCAGCTCGATCGAGGCGATCGGCCGCTCTGTGTCCCGTGCCTGCGACCTCGACGCGCTGCTCGACCTCGCTCGCAGCGCGCCTGCGGCCGGCGCC
>JBBSNQ010000076.1:0-6718 GCA_038232575.1 Solirubrobacterales bacterium
CGGCTCGCGAGGCGCTCGAGCGATCGCCCGGCGAGGGGGAGGGCTCGGAGGCCTTCCGTCGCCAGCTCTACTGGGCCGACTTCTACAACCACGTCATCTACCACCGTCCCGAGTGCGCTCGGCAGGAGCTCCAAGAGCGCTTCCGCGGCACGCTCGCCTGGAACGACGACGCCGAGGCGTTCCAGGCGTGGTGCGAGGGGCTCACGGGATTCCCCCTGGTCGACGCCGGAATGCGCCAGCTGCGGCGCGAGGGCTGGATGCATAACCGCGCTCGGCTGGTCGTCGGCTCCTTCCTCACCAAGGATCTCGGCATCGACTGGCGCTGGGGCGAGAGCTGGTTCATGCGCCTGCTGATCGACGGCGACGAGGCCGTCAACAACGGCAACTGGCAGTGGATCGCCTCGACGGGCACAGACCCGGCGCCCTACTTTCGGCGCGCCTACAACCCGACGTTGCAGCTGCGCCGGCACGATCTCAACGGAGGCTACGTGCGCCGGTACGTACCCGAGCTCGACTCGGTTCCCGATGAGCACATCGCCGAGCCGTGGAAGATGCCCGCGGATGTACAGCAGGCGTCGGGCTGCGTGATCGGCACGCACTACCCGGCCCCGATCGTCGATCACAAGCAGGCGCGCGCGGAGGCGCTCGAGCGCTACCGGGCGGCGGCGGAGAGCCATCGCGCAGCCGCGGAGAGTCATCGCACAGCCGCGGAGCGCCACCACGAGGGTTCGCCCTAGCGACTGCCGCCGGCCGGGCGCCGCTCGGCGAGGCGACCGCTGCTAGGGAGCTCGCGCCGAGAGCAGCAGGTTGTAGAAGAGCACCGGCGGCAGGCGCGGCTCGAACAGGGCGCGGTCGAGCGCCTGGAAGCCGAGGTAGCCGTGGTAGGCGAAGCGCATCCACGCGAGCGGTATCTCGGAGGCGGTCGCGCTCGCCTCGAGCGTCCGGCTCGTCCAGCCGAACCAGTTGGCGGTCAGCTCCTCGCCGCTGACGCGCACCTGCTCGAACCCCGCCCGGCGCGCGTGGCCCGCGAGGCCGCCGGGCGTGAACGCGTGCACGTCGACGAGCCACTCGAGGCCCTCGTCGTCGCTTCCGGCTCCGTTGCCGTCATGCGCCGCGGAGCCCGAGCTCGCACCCACGAGGCGCCGCCACACAGGTGCCGCGAGCAGCGCCGCGCGCTTCGGCACCGCGGCGAGCCGGTGGCCGAAGCTCGAGGGCTCACCGCAGAAGACCAGTGCGCCGCCGGGCCGCAGCACGCGGCGGAGCTCTGCGAAGGCCCCGTCGAGATCGGGCAGGTGGTGGAGCACGGCGTGGCCGAAGACCAGATCGAACGAGTCCTCGGCGAATGGAAGCTCCGTCGCCTCGCAGCACGCCGTCTCGACGGGGAGGCGCAGGCGCGCCGCGGAGGCATCGAGTGCCGCGAGCATGCCGAGGGATATGTCCGTTGCCACCGCCTCCTCGACGACGCCGGCGGCGAGCAGGTTGAGCGAGAAGTAGCCGGTGCCCGCGCCGATCTCGAGCGCGCGCCCGAAGCGCGGCGCGGGTGCATCCCCGAGCGCCTTCTCGAGCTTGCCGACGACCTGGGCGCGGCCCGGGCCTTCGTAGCTGATCGCCCACTTGGCCTCGTAGTCGTGAGCGGCCGCGTCGTGGTAGCGCACGTTGAACTCGCGGATCTCCTGCGCGCTCGCCACGGCGGTCGGGCACTATAGGCGCCGTTCGACCGGCGGTTGCTCGCCGGATCCACCACCGCTCGCCCCGGGCCGCCGGTCGCCCGGCTGCGGATACCTAGAATGCCGCGCGATGGCGGCGGAGTCCACCCAGTCCGGCGGCGACGATCAGGACGCCGCGGGCGCAGATCGCTCGAAGCGCCGGCGGCTGCTCGTTGGCGGCTTGGCGCTCGCGCTGCTGCTCGGGGTGGTCGCGGCCGTGATCGTCTCCCTGGGTGGGGACGAGCGTCCGACGATCACCGAGGGCGAGGGCGGGCTGTTCGAGGAGGGGCGCCAGGTGAGGGGAGGCTCCTTCCAACCTCTACGTGGAGCGCCGGCGGCCTACCAGGACCTCACCGGCGCCGCGCGTCTGATCACGACGCCGGAGGGCGCCATGGCCTCGCTCGAGCTCGTGGGGCTCGAGCCGGGCACCGCCTACGAAGCGCACGTCCATGCCGAGTCCTGCGATCGGAACAAGGGCGGCCCGCACTTCAAGTTCGACCCCGACGGCTCCGACCTGCCGCCGAACGAGATCCATTTCGACTTTCGCGCGGAGTCCGATGGCTCCGGCCGGCAGGTGGCGCGCACCCGGATGACCGATACGGCCGGGGCGCGCTCGATCGTCGTGCACCTCGGCCGCACGCGGATCGCCTGCGCCGACCTCTCCTGACGGACGCGGCGCACACCCAGCGCGGCCAGCCGCCCGGAGTGCCGCCGCTCACGCTGACCGGCGAGCGCACCCTGCCCGATGTGCCGGCGGAGAACTACTGGTTTCGCCGCCATCTCGCGGTGTACGAGTGGATCGCCGAGCGCTGCCGCGGGCTCGACGTCGTCGATATGGCGTGCGGCGAGGGCTACGGGACCGAGGTGCTCGCGCGGCGCGCGGCGCGGGTGACCGGCGTCGATGCGAACCCGGAGGCCTTCGAGCACGCGCGGCTCAAGTACGGCGGCCCCGGCGTGCGCTTCGTCCGCGAGCTCGTCGAGCGCCACAGCGAGCCCGCCGACGCGATCGTCTTCCTGCAGACGATCGAGCACGTCGAGCGCCCGCGCGAGCTGCTCGAGCACCTGCGCGGGCTGCTGCGCCCGGGGGGCACGGCCTACGTCTCGACGCCGAACGTCCTGACGCTCGCACCCCCGGGGGCGGAGCGCTCCGACAATCCTTGGCACCTGACCGAGTACCGGGCCGAGGAGCTCCGCGCGCTCTGCGAGGCCGCCTTCGAGCGCGTTGAGCTGCTCGGCCTCTGCCATGCGCGCAGGCTGCGCGCCCACGAGCTCGCGCTCGAAGCCGGGTGGGACGCGTTGCACTCACGCCTGCGCTTGACGGCGCCCTTCTACGATCGCTTCGTGCCAGCGATCGCCGCGCGCGACTTCCGCTTGCGGCCCGAGCGCGAGTGCCGGCTCGAGCGGGCACTCGACTTCGTCGCGGTGCTGCGATGAGCGGGCCCGGCCAGCGGCGAGGCGACCAGGGTGACGACCGCGGCGCCCTCGCGCTCGTCCTGCACTCGCACATGCCCTACGTCGAGGGCTTCGACACCTGGCCGTTCGGCGAGGAGTGGCTGTGGGAGGCGCTCGCGCGCGTGTACCTCCCGCTGCTCGATCAGATCCGTGGAGCGCCGGTGACGCTTGGACTGACTCCCGTCCTCTGCGACCAACTCGAGACGCTGACCGGCGACGCCGGCGAGCGCTTCCTCGCCTACCTGGCCGAGGTGAAGCCGGCGATCCACGCCGAGGATGCCGAGGCGCTCGAGCGCGCGGGCGACGGCGCCGGCGCCGCGGAGCTACGCCGCGCCGCGCGCGACTACACGTGGGCTGCGAGCGCGTTCGAGCAGGTCGGCCGCGACCCACTGGCGGCGCTCGCGCAAGCGGCCGCGAACGGATCGATCTGGAGCTCCGCCGCCACGCACGCCCTGCTGCCCCAGCTCGCGACCGAGCCGGGTCTCCAGCTCCAGATCGCGGGCGTGGCGGGCGCCCACGAGCGCCGCTTCGGCGGCTTCTCGGGCGGCTTCTGACTGCCGGAGTGCGCGTACGAGCCCGGCCTCGAGCGCGACCTCGCCGAGGTCGGCGTGCGCGCCTTCTGCGTCGACCAGACCGAGCAGCTCGGGCTCGGCTCGCTCGATCAGCTCGAGCCGATCGCGACCGCCTCCGGCCCGGTCGCCGTCCCGATCGACTGGGAGACGGTGAGCCTGGTCTGGGACGCGGCCAGCGGCTACCCGGCCGCCGGCGCCTACCGCGACTATCACCGCACCACCAACCGCCACCTGCGCCCGTGGTCGAACACCGGCGAGACCTACCGTCCCGAGCAGGCGCTCGCGCTCGCGCGAGAGCACGCGCGCGACTTCGTCGAGCGGGTGGGCGCGCGGCTCGACCGCTACCGGGCGGAGCGCGGCCGGGCGGGCCTCGTCTGCTGCGCGCTTGACACCGAGCTGCTCGGCTACTGGTGGTACGAGGGCGGGACGTGGCTCGCCGCCGTGCTCGAGGAGGCGCGCCGCCAGGGGGTCACGCTCGCCGCGCTTCCTGATGCGCTCGAGCAGATCGAGCCGGTCGAGCGGCTGCTCGCCGCGTCGACCTGGGGGACGGGCAGGGATCTGCGCACGTGGGATGCGCCCGAGGTCGTCGAGCTCGTCGCGGGGGCACGGCGCGCCGAGCTGCGGATCGTCGCCGAGGCCGCGCGGGCGCGCCCGGGCGCCGCGGGCGACGATCGCGCCGCCCTCGCGCGCGCCGCACGCGAGCTGCTCGCGGCGCAGGCGAGCGACTGGCCCTTCCTCGTCACGCGCGAGCTCGCGAGCCCGTACGCGCTCGAACGCTCGCGCGGCCACCTCGACGGCGTCGACGAGGCGCTTGCCGCTCTGGCAGACTCCCGGCCGGTGCCCGAGCCCAGCGTGCGCAACCTCGCCCCCGAGCTCGACCTCTCGCCGCTCACCGCGCCGTAGCCTCGATGCGCGTCCTGATCCTCTCCTGGGAGTACCCGCCGCTGATCGAGGGCGGGCTCGCCCGCCACGTGCACAAGCTCGCCGAGGGTCTGGCAGCGCGCGACGTCGAGGTGCACGTGCTCACGCGCGGCATGGAGGAGTCGCCCGCAGAGGAGATGCAGGGCGGAGTCACGGTCCATCGCGTGCGCGAGCCCGGCCGCCCGGAGGAGCTCGGCGAGTTCGTCACCTGGGTCGAGCACATGAACGCCGACCTGCTTGCCGCCGGCGTCGAGCTCGGCGACCGCTACGGCTTCGACGCGGTGCACGGCCACGACTGGCTCGTCGCCGTCGCCGGCGATCACCTCTCGCGGCGCTTTCGCTGCCCGTTCGTGGCGACGATCCACGCGACCGAGTACGGCCGCCACCAGGGCTACGTCGAAGCCCATCCGCAGAGCCACATCCACGGCGTCGAGCACTGGATGGCCAACCGCGCCGATCAGGTCGTCACCTGCTCTGCCTACATGCGCGAGCACGTCGCCGACATCTACGGCCTCGAGGAGGAGAAGATCGCCGTCGTGCCGAACGGCATCGACCCGTCCGAGCTCGAGGCGGTCGCGGACCTCGGTGCGCTGCGCGCGAGCTTCGCAGCCCCCGAGGAGCGGCTCGTCCTGCTCGTCGGGCGGCTCGTCTACGAGAAGGGCTTCCAGCTCGCGCTCGAGGCCCTGCCCGGCCTGATCGAGCGGCTCGGCGACGTGCGCTTCATCGTCGCCGGCTCGGGCACCCACGAGGCGGAGCTCCGGCAGCAGGCGACCGACCTCGGCCTCGACGAGCACGGCACTTTCCTCGGCTGGATCGGCGACGACGTGCTCCACTCGCTCTACCGGATCGCCGACCTCACCGTGGTCCCCTCGATCTACGAGCCCTTCGGCCTCGTCGCGCTCGAGGCGATGGCCTCGGGGTGCCCGTGCCTCGTGGCCGACACGGGCGGGCTGCGCGAGGTCGTGCCGCACGAGGACGTCGGCCTGCGCTTTCGCTCGCGCGACCCGCGCTCGCTCGGCGCGATGGCCGAGCGCCTGCTGAGCGAAGAAGATCTGCGCGAGCGCCTCGTGGCCGACGCCTCCGAGCACGTGCTCGGCTTCGATTGGGACGACGTCGCCGAGCAGGCCGAGGCCGTCTACGCCGAGCTCGTCGGCCGGCGCTCGGACGTGGCGTAGCCGCGGCGCCTACCCTTGCCGCATGCGGGTAACGCGCAAGGGCCGCGTGACGATCCCGCTCGAGGTTCGGCGAGCGCTCGGCATCGAACCCGGCAGCGACGTCGGTTTCGAGCTCCACGATGATGGCGGTGCGCGGCTCGTCGTCGATCGCGGGAGCGCAGCCGCGGAGATATCTCGCATGCGCGGCGCGGGCGACATCGCGCTCACCACGGACGAGATTCTCGCGCTCAGCAGGGAGTGACGTGCTCGCTTATCGACGCGGCGAGCGCCGGGAGGTCGGTGATAGTGCCGCTCAGCTCGCTTTCTATGCGATCGTGGCCCAGATCATTCCGGTGTTGTTCTTGGCGCTCGCCTTTGAGACGCGTGCGCTGCAGCTGGAAGGGCGGGACGAACCTGATCGCCGCGCGGCGGCGGTCACGGCACTTGCCCTGATCCTTGCGGGGTACGAGTCGCTCCAGGTTCTCGTCTCCGGTGATGCCGCCGGCGGGAGTCTCCGCCTGGTTGCGGGGGCGCTGGCTGCCGCCACCGTGGGGCTCGCGCTGCCGGCGCTCACGCGACCCGTGCGTTTTGACCAACCCGCGGGCACCACTTGTCCCGACGATGCTTCAGCGTCGGAGGGAGAGCAACAACCGTGATGCGCACGAGTCTTCTTCCCAGCATGCGCCTCTCTTTGCGATGGCGTGCGCTTTTGAGTCGTTTCGATCCGCGCGGCGCCGTAACCTCCGGCAGGTGAGCGCTGCGTCCGACCTGCCGACCGCGACGCTGGTAGTCGAGGCTCGCGACCTCGACACCGACGCGCGCTCGCGCGAGAGCTTCACCGTCGCCTATCCGCCGGGCTCTCACGAGCAGCGCGACCAGCTTGCCGGTGCTGCCGCGAAGGTCCATCCCAACG
>JBBSNQ010000077.1:0-6706 GCA_038232575.1 Solirubrobacterales bacterium
CTATCCGGGCGGGCGAGCGGATCTCGCCGCCGGGCGCATCAGCGCGCAGATCACGGGCCTGCTCGCCTCCCTTGCGCAAACCCACACGCTCACCGTCACCTCGCTCAAGTCGGGCCACGGCACCTACACGAGCTCGGGGCGCGTCTCAAATCACGCCGGTGGCAGGGCGGTCGACATCGGCGCGGTCGACGGGGTCTCCTGCACGCGCGTATCGCGCAGCGCCCCGTGCGGTCAGCTTGCGCGCGAGGTCGCCGCGATCACGGGTGGAGAGGCCTTCAGCGAGGTCATCTTCTGCTTTGACCCGGGGCCCGGCCACAACTCCTTCGCTGCACCCGACCACTGCGATCACGTCCACATAGGGCACCGATGAGCGACCAAGAGCGAGGAGGAGGAGCGAGATGTCGAAGCTAGCGCGGCACCTGCGCGAGACGGGCGACCATGCCCGGCTTTCATTTCACCCAGGCTGTGCTGTCTGCCGCAGAGAGCGCCTGGCCGGCGAGCTGCCAGACCGTGCCGTCGTCCCGGCGGGCCTGAAAGCCGGGATCGCCGCGGCGGCGCTGATCGGCGCGAGCCCTCAGCCAGCCCAGGCGGGTGCGGTCAAGCTCGCGCAGGCGCCCGCGATCGAGCCCCGGGATACCCCCCGCCCTCCTTCGCGCACTCGCCCGCAGCTCTCTGAAGAGGAGCAGGCACCCCCGGCCAAGAGCGCCCCGCCGCGAGCGACGCCGCCCCCGAAGGCGCCCTCGCCGCGCAGCGCGCCGCGGCTCGAGGCGCTTCGGGAGATCGAGTCGCGGCGCAAAGATGTGCCGAGGCGTCCCGCGCGGGCTCGTGGCACACAGCGCGGCGCGAAGGCGCGCGAGGAGCAGAAGCCGCGCTCGCAGGAACCGAGCCGCGCCGCGCCAGAGCGTGCTGAGGCGCCCTCGAACGCCCGGTCGCGGGATACCGAGCAGCCAAGGACGCGCCCGCGGATCGCCGACCCCTACAGCCGAAGCGCGCCGCTCTTCCTGCCGGCGCATAAGGCGGCCAAGGAGAAGCCCAGCAAGGCACGCGCGGCCGACCCGGCGCTCGAGCGGATCGAGCTCTCGGGGCGCAAGCGGGCGGTAGTAGTCAGCGAGCGCAGGCTCACGGAGCGCCTCGGACGCGCGCCGAGCGAGCCCGAGATCGCGCGCGAGGCCGGCCTACCACGCCAAGAAGTGACCTCTTTGAGGGGGCAGGTAAAGCGGGAGCTCCGCGAGGCGGGGGAGAACGGCAAGGGCCGCTCGGATCGATCCGCAGCGCATATGTACACGGTCAGGCGCGGCGACTCGCTGTGGGCGATCGCGCGAGAAGAGCTCGGGGAGAAGGCAACCGATGCGGAGGTGATGGAGATGGTCGAGGCGCTCTGGCGGCGTAACCACCGGGTGATCGGGACGGGCGACCCCGACCTGATCTACCCCGGCCAGCGGATCGAGGTGCGCGCGTGAGCGCGCGCCAGAGGGAGGCGGCCGAGCCGATCCCGCTTCATCCAGAGCAGGAGCGCCAGGCTCCCGAGCGCGAGCCACGGCCCGCCCACGGCCGGCCAGAGCTTCGCCGAAGCGACGTCTACCAGGCGCCGCTCATCGACGGGCGCGAGCTCCGCGAGAGCGCCTTCTCGCGCCTTGCAGAGCGGATACGCACGCTGCTCACCACTCCGCTTGAGCGCGAGGAGGCGCGGCTTGAGGCAGAGCTACGCTCAGAGCGCTCACTCGAGCGGACGAACACGATCGCCGTGATCTCGCCGAAGGGGGGCGTGGGCAAGACGACGAGCACGGTCCTGCTCGGCAACCTCTTGGCGACGCACCTGCGCCTGCGCGTCCTCGCGATCGACGCGAACTCCGACTTCGGCACGCTCGCAGCACTCGTCTCTGAGGAGCTCCGCTCGAGCCGCTCGCTCGCCGATCTGCTCGCAGATATGGACGAGATCGAGCAGGCGGCTGAGCTCCGGCCATACGTATCGCGGCTGCCAAGCGGCCTGCACGTCCTGGGTGCTCCCGCGGAGGCCGAGGCGATGGCCGCGATCACGCCATCCGACTACGGCAAGCTGCTCGACTTCGCCGGGCGCTGGTACGAGGCGGTGCTGCTCGACCTCGGTACGGGCATCGCGGGGGAGTTCGCGCAGTTCGCGCTCGGGCGCGCCGACCAAGCGGTGATCGTGACGACGCCGGAGTGGATCACGGCGACGAACGTCTCGGGCGCCCTGCGCCATATCCGCCCTGAGCGCGCGACGCTGCTCATGAACCAGGCGCGCGCCCGGGACTCAGACGGCCACCGCGCGATCTCGGCGCACTTCCGCACCCAGGACCTCGCAAAGCGAGTCTCTATTCCCTACGACGAGCGCCTGCGCACGATGCTCGACTCGGCGACCTACTCGCTCGGCGCGCTCGACCGCGCGACGCGCGTTCCCGTAAAGCGCTTGGGGCTCGCGGTCGCGCGCCAGCTTCTGTGATGGTGCGCCGGGCCAGGGAGCGACCGCGCCTCGCAGCCGCGCTGTGCGCGGTCCTCGTTGTCGTCGCGCTGATCGGGGCTGGCATCGGCGCCGTGCTCTCAGGGGATGACGCCAGCCCGGCGCCGCGAAACGCCGAGCGCCTGGGGGAGACCGAGCGCGTGCGCGCCGAGCTCAAGCGGGCGCGCAGCGAGGCAGCGAGCTGGGAGCGCCGAGCGCGCGGCTCCGCAAGGCGCGTGCGCCGGCTCGAGCGAAGCGGGCGCCGGTAGAGGTCGATGGCTCTCCTCGGCCGCGGAATCTCGCTGCTCGTGGCCGCGGCGATCGCCGTGGCGACGATCGCCTGGGTGCTGAGCGAGGCGGGACCGCTCTCCACGTTCCGCGAGAGCGTCGGGCTCGAGCGGCGTGGAGAGATCGGGCAACCAAGGCGGGGAGCGGATGAAGGAGCCACACGCGCGGCTCGCGAGCGAACTGCGGGCGAGAGCTCTCTCGCGAGCACACGCGCGCGAGGCGGCGAGCTGCTCGCGCAGGCGCGCTCGCTCGCGCTCGCTGGGTTCGCCCTCGCCGTGCTCCTGGCCGCCGCCCTGTGGGGCGCGCGGATCGGCTCGCGCAAGAGGCAGCCGATGGCGCGGCTTCGGATCGTGCCCGGGCGCACCGACGAGGCGAGCCCGGCCGAGGTCCGCGCGCTGCTAGAGACCTGGCACGCGCAGCTCCTCCGGCGTCCCTGGCGACGCATCGCCTGCGGCCAGCCGCCGGTCTGCCTCGAGCTTCACTGCGTGCCGGAGGCTACGGGCAGCGAGCTCACGCTCTCGCTCGTGGCGCCAGAAGAGCTCGCCGGGGGACTCGAGGCAGCGCTTCGCGCCACCTACCCCGATACGCGGCTAGAGCCTGGCGCTTGGGTCCCTTCACACGACGTGATCCTGCGCCTTCGCAAGCGCTACCCGCTAGAGCGCGCGCTCGCCGCTCCCGAGCGCCCCGAGGACACAGCGCAGGAGGCGCTCCTCGGCGTCATGCAGTCAGCCGAGGGGCCGGTGAGCGTGCAGTACGCGCTCGTACCCGGCTCGCCCATGCTCGATCTCTTCGCCCGCTCTGTGATCCGCGCGCGCGAGCGCTCGCACGAGCGAGCGCGGATGCGCGAGCGCGGCGACCCGGGCCTTCGCTCTGAGGTCGCGGCGCGCGAGCTTCGCTCCGGGAGCGAAGCGCTCGGGGGCAGGGCGCTCTTTGCCGGCGACCTGCGCATCGGAGCGGCGGAGGTGCGAACCGCCCGCCTGGCAGCAGGTGCGATCATCGGCGCCTCGGCGGCCGAGAACCGCCTCACGGCACGCCGCGAGCGCGTTAGCCGCAGGCTCCACGCGCGCCGGATGGCCCGCGGGGAGGCAGACCGGTTTCCCTCGCCTCTGCGCGGCGTCTACTCCTCGGCCGAGCTCGCGGGGCTGTGGGCGCTTCCCTCCCCGTATGCGAAGGGCCTTCGCATCGAGCGCTCGGCGCTACCGCGGATCGACGCCCCGCGCGGGGTAGAGCGCCCCGCCCAGGAGCACGCGCTCATGCGCGACGGTCTCGGAGCGCTCGCGCTGCCGGCCGAGGCAAAGCCGCTCGGGACGATGCTGCTCGGCGTACCGGGGACGGGCAAGTCGAGCCTGATCGCACGCAGCGTGGCCGACGATGCAGCTGACGAGAACTGCGCGGTGATCGTGATCGACGGCAAGAACGAGACCGCGGAGGCCTCGCTGTCTGTGCTCGAGGAGGGCTTTCAGAGGCGCGTCCACGTGCTCGACTTCGCCCACCCCGAGGTCGGCTACAACCCCTTCGCGGCACTTGCCTCGGTCGACCGCTACGCGCTGACTGACTCGATCGCCGAGTCGCTCAAGGCGATCCATCTGGAGGGCTCGATCCAGGCCTCCTCAGACCGCTACATCCGCCAGGCGGCACTCGCCGTGCTCGGCTGGGCAGAGCGCACGAAGCCCGAGGGAGGTCCCACCTTCTACGACATGTGGGATCTTCTGCTCCCATCCTCGGCCGAGTTCCGCCAGGCGGTCGTCGAGGCGATCGAGCCCGAGCCCGAGCTGAGCGCGGTCACGAAGTTCTTCGCCGAGCAGCTCCCCGATCAGCTCAAGTCCGCGCTCTCGATGATGACGACACGGCTCGATGCGCCGGTCAACAAGATCCAGGCGCTCACCGGCCAGCCGGCGCTTGACTCGATCCTGCGTCACCCGGTCTCGCTCGACATCGACGAGATCATCCGCCGCCGCGAGGTGCTCGTCGTCGCTGGCTCGGTGGCCGAGTTCGGTGAGGGCACAGCGCAGGCTCTGCTTCAGCTTCTGCTCCATGCGATCCACACAGCGCTCGGGCGCCAGCGCTCGCTGCCCGAGGACAGGCGGGCGAGGGTCGCGCTCAAGGTCGACGAGGCCCACTACCTCTTCTCGCCGACTTACGCCAAGATGCTCGCGATGGGGCGCTCGGCTGGGCTTGAGTGCATGAGCGCCTTCCAGAGCCTCGCGCAGGTAAAGGAGCCCGACCTGCGCCAGGAGGTGCTCGATCTGCACGCCAACAAGCTCGTCTTCCGCGTCGGCTCGAGCGATGCGCGCGAGCTCTCGGAGACCCTCCAGCAGGCCTACGCAGACTCGGTCCGCGATGACGCAGAGAGCCGCGCGCGGATGCGAATCGCCCCGGATGCGCTGATCAACCTGCCGAGCTGGCATGCCGCGTGCTCGCTCGTCGCAAAGGGGGAGCGAATGCCGGCCTTCGTCGCCGAGACGATCGCGATGCAGCGCCGTCCCGGCCGGATCGAGCGCCATCTCGAGGCCCAGCGCGCCCGCGGCGCCCACCACCCCGGCATCCTCGCCCAGCCAAGGCGCCTTCCGGCAGGGCGCAAGGTCGCGGAGCTTCCCTCTGACTCAGACAACGGCGCTCGCCGGGACGGCGATACCGCGCCCGAGTCAGCGGATCGCCAGGCCACGAACGGCGCTCGCCGAAACGGTGACGGAGCACGGAGCCCGCAGGACACGAACGGGCAGCCAGCGAACGGCCCCGTGCCCGAGTGGGAGCCCGAGCGGAGCTCGCTCGATACCTCAGGCGATCGGACGGGAGCTGCGCCCGTCGGAGAGGACACCGGCGCTCCCTTGCCCGACTCCTACACAGAGCTCGACCTCGCAGATCCAACGGGCATCCGCTGGGATGCGACGCCACCGGATCTCCCGAAGGGGAAGAAGCCCCGGCCCGATGAGCTCCGTGTCCTCGCAGCGCTGTATGAGCTCCGCTACCTCTTTGTCTCCCAGGTCGCGCGCCGCTACATGGCCGACCGGAGCTTGAACGCAGCGCAGCGGCGGCTGACCCAGATGTTCCACGCCGGCTGGGTCGCGCGCTTTAAGGTCACGACGCGCAAGCGGGGGGCGGCCAAGTGGGTCTACACGCTCACAGAGCGCGGCTTCAAGCTCGCCCAGGGGCACACGGGCAGGGACGGGTCGCTGATCGATCCCGAGGCGCGCTGGCGCGAGCCCGAGCTGCGCGACCACGCGCTCGTCCTCCACGACCTCCCCGCCGCGGCGTGGCTGTTTGCCTTCGAGGCAAAGGCCGGCCCGTTCGTCCGCGGCTGGCGCGGGCAGCGCGGCGCCCAGCTAAACCCGCCGACGATCAAGGAGCGCGGCGGTCCGTGGCGCAGAAAGCGGGCCGATGAGCTGGCGCCTGGCGCCGGCCAGCGCGTCCGCGACCTGGCTGCGGAGGAGCTCGAGGCAGTCAGGCCCGACCTGGCGATCGAGCTGCGGCTGCTCGACAAGGGCCGCCCGCGGCGCCTTGACCTGTTGCTCGAGCTCGACCGCACCCGCCGCCCGAGCGCCAACCTCGACAAGCTCCACCGCTACGACGCGCTGATCACCGGCTGGGCGCTCGAGCTCGAGCGCTACAAGCTGCTCGGCGAGCCGCCGATCGTCGTCTTCGCCTGCGAGGACGGCGAGCGCGCGAGGAAGCTCGCCGAGGCGGCCGACCCTGTGGTCACCGGCGCGATCGCGACGGCCGGCCTCGCAGAGGCTGAGTGGAGCTGGCTCGGGCGCAAGCGCATGTTCTTCGCCGCCGAGCGCGACCTCCACCAGGGGACGCTGCGGATGCTGAAGCTCCCCGAGTGGCCGCCCGAGCTTCGCAGGCGGGCCGAGCACCGCGGGGGCAAGCAGGCGCGGGCGAAGGTCGAGTTCACCCAGCGCGGGCTGCTCGGAAGCGACGAGCTCGTGCGCAAGGCGGCGGTGCTGATGGCGGGAGGAG
>JBBSNQ010000078.1:0-6686 GCA_038232575.1 Solirubrobacterales bacterium
ACCTTCGAGGAGGGCGCCTTCGAGGTGATCGAGCGTCTTGCGCAGGCTCGCGGTGACGCCGCGCTGCATGTCGGCGACGAGCGCTCGGCGAGCGGCGGCAAGAAGGGCGACGTGCTGATCGAGCTCGGCGGGGCGTCCGGCAAGGCGACGGGCCGGATCGTGGTGGAGGCCAAGGACGAGCGGCTCTCCAAGAACGGGGCCTGGGAGGTGCTGAACGGTGCGCTCGCCGAGCGCGACGCGCAGTTCGCGATCCTCGTGGTGGCCTCGGAGGAGAAGGTGCCCGCCGGGCGCGAGCCCCTGACCGAGTACGAGGGCAACAAGATGATCGTTGCGCTCGACCGGGAGACGCTCGACCCGGTCTGGCTCGACGCCGCCTACCGGCTCGCGCGCGGGCGCTGCCTGATGGCGCTCGATCGCGAGCTCGAGGTCGACGCCGCCGGCGCGCGCGACGCAGCGGCCGAGGCGCTCTCGGCGCTGCGCGACGCGCAGGCGATCCGGCTCTCGCTCACCAACGTGACGAAGAGCGCCGACGGCGCGCGCCAGGGTCTCGACGCGATGGTCGGGCGCGTGCAGGTGAGCCTCGAGCGCATGGAGTCGCTGATCGGTGGGAGCGACCCCGCGACGTAGCGGGCTCGTCTACACTACGTAGACGAAATGGCTACCACGGAGCGGACCTACTCCTTCCGAGCCCCCCCGGACCTCGCCGAGCGGGTGAGTGCCGCGCGAGAGTTGCTCGCGACGAGCGGGACGGATGAGGGTTGTCACGAGGAGGTAGCGCGAGAGCTCGAGCTGGCGCTTGCGCGGCGGATGCGTGGGGCGCCCGCGCTCGCGCGCGACCAGTCGGCCTTCATGCGGACGGCCGTCGAGCTGCTGGTCGGCGCCAGTGAGAAGGTCGCCGCCGATCGGGCGCTGGCGGAACGCTATGCCGATTGGGACGCCGAGGACAACGAGGGTGCGTCCGTTCGCCGCGGGGCCCTGTCCGCGTCGACCTCGCTGTGGCGAGACGGCTGAGGCCGGTGAGCCGCGGGCGCCGTCGGGGATGAGCTACCTCCGCGGCGCCGTCTGGTGGGCGCGGATTCCGGAGGTTGGCGACAAGCCGGTCGTCGTCGTTTCCGGGCGCGCGGTGAACGAGGGTCTGTCGAACGTGATCGTCGCGCGAATCACGGCGGTAGAGCGGGACCGCTCGCTCCCGACGTTCGTCGGTCTGGCAGCGGGCGAGATCGGCGGACTCCCGGAGCGGAGCTTCGTGATCTGCCACGACCTGTTCACCCTTCCGAAGGACAATCTCCTCGAGCACGCCGGCACGCTCGGCGCACACCGGCTGCTCGACATCGAGGACGCGCTGCGTCGCGCGCTCGACCTCTGACCGCGTCGCCCTAGACTCGCCCGCCGTGCGCATCTTCTCGGGCATCCAGCCGACCGGGCGCAAGCACCTCGGCAATTACATCGGCGCGATCCGCCAGTACGTCGAGGGCCAGGACCGCGGCGAGGCGATCTACTGCATCGTCGATCTGCACGCGATCACGGTCGCCTACTCGCCGCAGGAGCTGCGCCGCCAGGTGCTCGACACGGCCGCGATGCTGCTCGCCGCCGGCCTCGAGCCGGACCGCTGCATCCTCTTCCGCCAGTCGGACGTGCGCGAGCACACCGAGCTCTGCTGGCTGCTCGCCGCGGTGACCGCCCACGGCGATCTCAACCGCATGCACCAGTTCAAGGAGAAGTCGGCGCGCCAGCGCGAGCTCCTCTCCGCCGGCCTGTTCCTCTACCCGGTGCTGATGGCTGCCGACATCCTCGCCTACCGAGCCGACGAGGTCCCGGTCGGCGACGACCAGCGCCAGCACGTCGAGCTCGCACGCGACATCGCCCAGCGCTTCAACGAGCGCTTCGGAGAGGCGCTAGTCGTGCCGCGCCACCGCATCGCGGGCGTCGGGGCGCGGATCATGGATCTGCAGGAGACCGGGCAGAAGATGTCGACGACCGCGGCCAGCGAGCAGGGAACGGTCTACGTGCTCGACGAGGCCGCCGCGGTCGAGCGCAAGCTGATGAGCGCGGTGACGGACTCGGGCAGCGGGGTGGTGCGCGCGCCCGAGAAGCACGGCATCTCCAATCTGATCGAGATCCTCGCCGCCGTGCGCGGCGTCGCACCCGAGGAGGTCGAGCGCGAGTTCGAGGGCTCCGGCTACGGCGACTTCAAGCGCGCGGTCGGAGGGGAGATCGCCGGCTACCTGGCGCCCTTGCGCGAGCGCTACGCGGCGCTGCGCACGGACGAGGACCGTCTGGAGCAGGTGCTGGCTGAGGGCGCCGAGCGTGCGCGCGCCGCTGCCTCGGAGACGCTCGCCGAGGTCCGTGACCGGATGGGCGTCGGGGCGCGGCTCTAGGCTCCCGCCGCAGTGCGAGTCGCGACGCTCGACCTCGATCTCGAGGTCTTCCAGGGGCCTTTCGATCTGCTGCTCACCCTCGTCCTCGAGGAAGAGGTCGATCTGCTCGACGTCGATCTGGCCGAGGTGGTGCTCGCGTACATGGAGAGCATCGAGCGAGCGGGCGAGCTCGATGTGGAGGCGGCCACCGAGTTCCTCGTGCTGATCGCCGCCCTGCTCGAGCTCAAGTCGCGCATGATGCTGCCGCACGCCGAGGTCGAGCTGCCGGAGCCCGAGCCCGGCGAGGCCGTCGAGGAGCTGCTCGCGCGGATGCTTGAGTACCGGCGCTACAGCGGCCTGGCCGCTGCCCTGCATGAGCGGCTCGCCGCCGAATCTCGCTACCGCTACCGCTCGGCGCGGCCACCTGCCCGGCTGGCGCGGGCCGCGACCGAGGTGGCCTTGAAGGCGTACGCACCGGAGCTGCTCGCGCGCGCCGTCGGCGGGCTCCTGCGCGTGCCGCCCGCGCTCGACCTGAGCCACATGGCGAGCCCGCGCGTCACGCTCGAGCAGCGCCTCGGCCACCTGCGCGGCCTGCTGGGGCGTGGCAGGAGCCTCCGCTTCGAGGAATGCGTCGCCGGTGCGGACCGGCTGACGGAGGCGCTCACGGTGCTCGCGCTGCTCGAGCTCTACCGGCGCGGAGAGGCTGATTGGACTCAGGCGGAGCCCTTCGGCCAGATCACGGTGAAGGCGAGCCAGTGAGCGAGCTTGCGCGGGTGGTGGAGGGGCTGCTCTTCCTCTCACCCGACCCGGTGCCGATCGCCGATCTCGCGGAGGCCTGCGAGGGCAGTGAGGAAGAGCTGCTCGTGGCGGTCTCGGAGCTCCGCGGAGAGCTGGCCGAGGGCAGGCGCGGGCTCGTTCTGCGCGAGCTCGCCGGCGGGCTTGCGCTGGCGAGCGATCCCGTCGCCGAGCCGGCTGCGCGGAGGCTCTTCGCGCGACCGCGCACTCCGCCGCTGACCCAGGCGCAGGCAGAGTGCCTGGCGATCGTCGCCTACCTCCAGCCGGCCTCACGCCCTGAGATCGCCCGCATCCGCGGGGTGGGGTCGGAGTCGGCCGTAGCGACGCTGCTCGAGCGAGGTCTGATCGAGGAGGGAGGCCGGTCGCGCTTCGGCGCGGTCCTCTACCGCACTACCGGCCTGTTCGAGAAGCTGTTCGGCTTGGGCGGGCTCGGCGAGCTGCCGGATCCGACCGCCTTCGACCCCACGCCGGGCGAGCAGGCGGACCTGCGCGAGCGGCTGCTCAAGGCGGGCGAGCAGCGCGCCCAGCCCTGAGCGCTTCCAGAGCGGCTGACGACGGGCTGCCGCCGCGTCTGCCGCAGTTTTCATAACGCGAGGCTAGGATGCTCGATTCCCTTGTCTCTGTCCTCCCACCAAAGCCTGTCGCAGGTCGACCTCAGCTTTGCACGCTCCCGGCGGCGAGCGGACGGCCGCCGCGAGCGGATCTCCCGGCGCCGCGCGGCGCTGACGGCATCCGGGCGCGCGAGCCTGGCGGTGAGCGGGCTGCTGAGCCTTGGTGTGCTGGGCTTCTTTGCCGTGCCGGCGGTCAGCGGCCTCGTCGCCGACTCCTACGCCGCAGTGGCCTCACGCGCTCCGACCGCTGTTGACGGACTGTCCGGGATCGGTGCGACCGTCCCGGCGAGCTGGTCCTCAGAGGGTGAGGCAGGAGCAGATTCGTGCGAGATCCCGTGGCAGTTCCGGCAGGCTTTCGCGGACGCTGCGCGCGAGACGCGCGTACCGCTCGGGCTGCTCGTCGCGGTCGCGCACGTGGAGTCGAGCATGGATCCGCGCGCGCTCTCGCACGCGGGCGCCTACGGGCTGCTCCAGGTGATGCCGGCGGCGGCAGCCGAGGTCGAGCTCGACCGATCGGTACCCGAGGCCAACGTGCTCGCGGGCGCCCGCTACCTGCGGCGCATGCTCGATCGATTCGGCTCGCTCGACGCCGCGCTGGCCGCCTACAACGCGGGGCCGACGGCGGTCAAGCGCAGCGGCGGCAAGGCGCCCAGCCTCGAGACGCTCACCTACGTCGCGAACGTCAAGCGACGCTTCGCCGGGCTCGGCGCCTGCCGCTGATGCCCTGAGTCTCGGCGGTTGCGGCGCGGCCGGCATCCCGCGGCCACCGGCGGCTGGCGCCCGCGCAGCAGTCCTCTACCGCCGACGGCGGTGCCGCGGGGGCGACACGTTGCCTATCGCCGCCGGCGCCGCCGCGCGGGCGACACGTTGCGCCTCTCCCGGCTCTTGCCGTTGTCCTCAGGCGTCGCCGTCCGCGATAGATCCGGCACGTCGAGCGGCACGTCCTTCAGCTGCGAGGCGAGGTCGCTGAGCACCTCGCGCGTGCGGGCGCGGCGCTCCTCGAGCAGGCGCGACTCGCTGCGCAGCTCCTCGTTGCGGCGCGCCGCCGTTCGCTCGACCTCGGTCGCCATCTTCTCGGCCGCCGCCCGCGTCGCCTCGGCCTCCTGCTCGGCCGACTTGACGGCGTCGCGCGCCCATCCCTCGGCTTCGCGGCGCTGGCCGGTGGCGTAGGCGTCGACCGCCAAGCGGATGTCGCGCGCGTACTCCTCGGCCTCCGATCGCAGCAGCTCGGCCTCGGCGCTCAGCTGCTCGGCGCGTTGCGCGCCGTCTGTCTCGGCTCGATCGACGATGTCCCTCGCCTCCCGGCGTGCGTTCGCTCGTATTCCCTCGGCGTCATCGACGACGCGCTGCAGCGCGTCGCGCAGCTGCCCGTAGGCGCCGTCCATGACCTCGAGCAGTGGGGCAGCCTCTGCGCCTCTTGGCTCCGCGTCTGTGCCTGGCTGCTCGGAGGCAGCCCGGTCGTCATAGTCCGCCCACTCGTCGTAGTCGTCGTCCTCGGTCTCTGGTACAGGCTCGGCGCCCTCGTCGTATCCGGCGGGTCCGTAGTCGGTCATCCCCGCGTAGCCGGCAGAGTCGGCATAGTCGCCGACCTCGTCGTAGGGGGATCGGTCGTCGTAGGTGCCCGGCTCGCCGTGCTCTGCCAGCTCGCGCGCCTCGCCCACTGCGTCCTGCTCGAGGGGGTCGTGGTCCTCGCTCGGCTCGCTGTGCCCGGCGATCGGCTCCGCGTACTCGCCCGGCACGTCGCCGCCGGCCGGCTCGTCGTAGTCAGCCGACCGCTCGAGCTCGTAGCGCTCACGCAGCGCGTGGTCAGCGGTGTCCGTCTCGAGGTCGTAGAGCTGCCTCGGCGGCTCGTGCTCCGCGCTCGGCTCACCGGCGCGGGATCTCGGGTCCGAGTCGGGATCGCGACCCGCGTCGTCGGGCTCGGACTCGCGCCCGGGCCCACCACGTGGCTTCCCGGTGCTCTCTGGCTCTTCTTGCCGCTTGCGTCGTCGCATCGGGCCTCGAAGCCGTCAGGGTCAGTCCCGTGGGACCGACGCCGGCGTCTCGTCCTCGTCGTCGGTCTCCTCCGCCCACCCCTCGTCGTAGTCGGCGGCCAGCGGCTCTTCGTCGGATTCCGCGGTCCACTGCTCCGTCTCCGGCTCGGCGCCCAGTTCAGTCGTCGCCGGGTACTCGCCCGTGTCGGGCGGCCGCCCGTCCTCGCGCACCACGGGAGCGCTCACGAGCAGGTCCTGGAGCTGGGCAGCGATGTCGCGCAGGTCGCCGAGAGCGGTCTGGCGATGCCGCTCGAGCTGGGCCATCTCCTCGCGGATCTCATCCTCACGGCGCTGCGAGTCCTGTTCGAGTCGGCGCGCGGCCTGCTCGGCGTCCTTGATCGTCGCGTCGGCCTCAGCCTCGGCGTCGGCGAGCGTCTGGCGCGCCTGCTCCTCGACCTTAGTGCGGTGCTGAGCAGCTTCGCGCCGGCGCATGTCGGCGTGCTCCTCGGACTCTTCGCGCAGGCGGTTGGCGTCGGCCTCGGCCTCGCTGCGCATCTGCTCGGCCGCCTCCTCGGCGGCACTCAGCACGCCGGCAACCCACTTGCCGACCTGGTCGTGGTCGGGCCTGCCTGCGGCGGTGCCGCGCTCCTCGTCGGCGATCTGTCCCACGAGCTCTGACTCCTCCTCCCGACCCGTGGAACGTCCTGGTAGCCGCATGCTCTTGATCCTCCTCAATTCGGTTGCGCGCAACCCGCAAGTTACACGCATTTCTGGGCGCGGGTGCAGGCTTTGTTGCCGGAGTGGCAAGCGGCGGGTGGTAGAAGCGAGGCGTGCGGCTCGGCAAGTTCCTAGCTCACGCCGGCGTGAGCTCCCGGCGCGCGGCCGAGCGACTCGTCGGAGACGGCCGTGTGACGGTCGGCGGCGAGGTGGTGACGGACCCCGCAAGCGAC
>JBBSNQ010000079.1:0-6645 GCA_038232575.1 Solirubrobacterales bacterium
CTACGCGGCCACGCGGCGTGGCGGCACGACCGTGACCGTCGGCCTCCCCCACCCCGACCGCATGCTCTCGATCCCCGCCGTGAGCCTCGTCGCCGAGGAGCGCACCCTGCGCGGGTCATATCTCGGCTCGTGCGTGCCCTCGCGCGACCTGCCGCGCTTCGCGGCGCTCCATCGCGCCGGGCACCTGCCGGTCGATCGCCTGCTCACCCACCGTATCTCGCTCGAGGAGATCAACGAGGGCTTTGATCGCTTGGCAAGCGGAGAGGCCGTGCGCCAGGCCGTGATGCTCTGATGGCCAGTAGCACCAGCGCCTAACCGAGCCCTGCGCCGTGTGAGTTGCCCCGTGCGAGGGCAGTCGCGTAACTCACGTAACGGCGCTGTGGGGCCGCTCTCGAGCTGGGCGACCTTGGTCCCGCATGCCGGGACCAAGACAGCCCAGCGCCCGTGTGACAACTGCCGAGCGCAACAGCAGCGTGACGAGCCACGCAGGCCGGTTACAGGGAGAGGCCGACGCCGCACACCGCTCGCGTGCGCGATTGGATGGCCGGCGCTCGCGGGCGCGATTGGATGGCCGGCTCTCGCGATGACCATCATCGGCTGGTCGCCGCCACCGCCGCGCGTCGGCCGAGGCTAAACTGCCTCCCCGATCCGGGGCAGCTCGACTGGCCGAGCGCTCGGCTGTTAACCGAGAGGCTGTGGGTTCGAGTCCCACCCCCGGAGCTATCGATCCGGCCCGGCCGCTGCACAGGCGTCCGACCGCCGGGGGCGAAGACGACGCCGTAGCGCTCGGCGGTCCCCCGACCGCATGTTCGAATAGCGCATAGACTCTCCCGCAATGAGCATCGTGAACATCCTCGTCGGTCTGCTGGTCGCCGCGCTCGTGTACTACGTGGCCGCGCTCTTCCTGCCCGGACCGATCCCGATCATCCTCGCTCTCCTGGTCGCGGTCGCCGCGATATTCGGCGGGACGAGGCTCTGACTTCCTCTTCCTGACTCTTTCTTCCTGACTTCGAGGCAGCCGCCGGAGGAGCCCGGCGTCAGAACGCCTCCCCCATGATCTGGTCGAGCTCCGCGCGGACGCCCTCGCGCTCTGTGTAGAGGGCGCGCTGGCGCTCGTGGTCGCGCGCCTCGCGCGCATGTCGGAGGGCACGCTCGATTCGACGCAGCTCGAGCTGCAGGTAGCCGAGTCGCAGTGCGACCTCCGACGCGGGCTCCTCGTCCGCCAGCATGACGAGCTGGGTGAGGGTGGCGACCGTGGACGGATCGTCGTCGGGTAGCTCCGCCAGCGGATCGTCGAAGTGGCTGAGCAGGTGCTCGCGTGCGCGCCGCAGCTGGGCCGAGGAGAGGTGCTCGTCGCTCACCTTCGCAAGGTGCGCGCGACCGCCGGCGCCCTGAGCGATGCACATGGCCAGGAAGGTGCGTTCGCCGCGCAGCATCGCGTCGAGCGGGGAGCTCGCGGCAGGAGCGGCCGGAGCAGCGGTGCCGGGGTCGCCGGCGACGGTCCGGTCGCTGCCGGGTCCGTGGGTGCCGCTCCCGTCAGAGCCGTCGACAGCACGGCCCGGGTCCCGGGCGTCCCCCGCATCGGCCCCGGCTGCGCGCGGGTCGCGGCTGCCGTTGCCCCTGGCGCGCGGGTCGCGGCTGCCGTTGCCCCCACCGCGCTGCCCGCTCCCGGCCGTCCCCGTAAGCGAGGAGCCTGCTCGCAGATACGCGACCGGCACGTCGAGGCGATCGGCGATGTGACGAACGAGCTCGTCGCGCACCACCGAGCCGGCCGGGGTCGCGCCCACGAGCGGCCGCAGCCGCTCGAGCGCACGGTCGCGGTCGCGCGCCGAGCCCAGGTCGGTCTCGGCGAGCACCCGTCGCGCCTCGAACTCCGGCACTGACATCGCTTGCTCGAGCCGAGCGACAAACGCCTCAGTCCCCTCGGCCGCTACGAGGTCCGCGGGGTCGCTGCCCTCCGGCAACGCGACGACACGCAGCTCGACGCCGCGGTCCTCGGCACCGCGGGCAGCGCGCAGCATCGCCTCCTGGCCCGCACGATCGGCGTCGAGCGCCAGGAACACCGTGCTGGCCGTGCGCGCCAGCTCCGCGAGCTGCTCCTGCGTGAGCGCCGTGCCCATGATCGCGACCGTCTCGACGAGACCCGCCTGGTGCAGCGCGAGCACGTCGGTGTAGCCCTCGACGACCACGACGCGACCCGCCTTCGCCGCCTGGACGCGGGCCCGGTCGATGCCGAAGAGCTGGCGGCCCTTGTGGTAGAGCTCGTTCTCGGAGCTGTTCAGGTACTTCGGCTGCTGTCCCTCGCGCGAGGCGCGCGCGCCGAAGCCGAGCACGCGGCCGCGCGGATCGGCGAGCGGAAAAGTGATCCGAGCCCGGAAGCGATCGTATAGCTGCCCGCCGCGCCCGCGCGAGGCAAGCCCGGCCGCGGCGATCTCCTCGGGCCGGTAGCCGTCGGCGCCGGCCGCCTTGATGATGCGGTCGTGGGCGCTCGGCGCGTAGCCGACGCGGAAATCTCGCAGCACCTGCTCCTCTAACCCGCGCTCGAGCAGGTGCGAGCGGGCGTGCCGCGCCTCGCTCGAGTCCCACAGGTAGCGGGCGTAGTAGGCAGCCGCCCGATCGGCGAGCGCGAGCAGGCGGTCGCGGCGGCGACGGCGCTCCTCCTCGCGCGGATCCTCCTGCTCGCGCACGAGCTCGACCCCGTAGCGATCGGCGAGCATCTCCACAGCGCCGCGGAAGTCGAGCGACTCGGTCGCCTGGACGAAGCCGATCGCATCGCCGGAGGCACCGCAGCCGAAGCAGTAGTAGAGGCCGTGGTCGGCGTTGACGGAAAGCGACGGCGTGCGTTCGTCGTGGAACGGGCAGAGTCCGGTGTGGCGGGCGCCCACACGGCGCAGATCGGTGCGCGAGCCGACCAGCTCGACCATGTCGACCGCCTCCTTCGCGCGCTCGACGGACTCCTTCGTGTAGAGCGCCACCGTCGCCTCGCCGAGCCGCCGGCTCAGTCAGCCCTCTGGAAGCGTCGACCAACCACTAGCTAGATGCCCTTCGGCAGCGACAGCTCGGTGAAGGCGCGCACCGCGTAGCGGTCGGTCATGCCGGCGAGGTAGTCGGTCAGTCGATCCGCAGCCGTCGCGCCGTCGACGAGCGCTGGCGGAGGGGTCTCCGTGTAGTGGGTAAAGAGCGTGCGCAGGATGCGCTCGATCCGCTCGTGCTCGACGCGTGCGGATGGACCGAGGTAGACGCGCTCGAACATGAACGTGCGCAGGCGATCCATCGCCGCGCCGACCTCCTCGCCCTGCACGATGTCGCCGGCCGCCTCCGAGCGCTCGACGAGATCCTGCACGAGCGTGTCGATGCGGCGCGGGCCCGTCGCTCCCAGCACGGCGATCTCCTCGGCGGGCAGCGCGCTCCGCTCGAGCACGCCGGCCCGCAGCGCGTCGTCGATGTCATGGTTGATGTAGGCGATCCGGTCGACCAGGCGCACGATCCGCCCCTCGAGCGTCGCCGGGCGCTCCGGCCCGGTGTGACGCAGGATGCCGTCGCGAACCTGCTCGGTGAGGTTGAGCCCGCGCTCGCCGCTCGAGCGCAGCTCGAGCTGCTCGACCACGCGCAGCGAGTGATGGTTGTGGCGAAAGCGCGTGCCGTGCGCCTCCGACAGGCAGGCGTCGAGCACCTCCTCGCCGATGTGGCCGAAGGGAGCGTGCCCGAGATCGTGGCCGAGGCCGATCGCCTCGGCGAGATCCTCGTTCAGCCCGAGCGCGCGTGCCACGGTGCGAGCGATCCCGCAGGTCTCGAGCGTGTGGGTCAGCCGCGTGCGGTAGTGATCGCCCTCCGGGGAGATGAAGACCTGCGTCTTGTGCTTGAGGCGCCGGAACGCCTTCGCGTGCACGATCCGGTCGCGGTCGCGCTGGAACGGCGTGCGCACGGGAGAATCCGGCTCCGCGATTGCTCGATGGGCGGGGTAGGAGCGAGCGGCGAGCGGCGAGTTGCGCTCCGCCTCCCAGGCCTCGATCCGCGCGGTGAAGCCCTCCGAGGCCTCGCGCTCGTTGCGCTCGTAGACCGCGCCTGAGACCCCAGCCTCTCCTGCCACGCGCAGCGTCGTCACCGGTCGGATCCCCATCATCAGGGGATTGTCCCAGGCTGGGCAGCAGACCGCGAGGTGTGTAGGCTCTCCGGACCGTCGCGGCGCCGCCGGGGCGCCGCCGGAACAGGCGGGTCCATCGGGCGGCTGACCGCATGGCCACGGGGGGAGCGCAGGCCGCGTGCACGAAATCGGCGCCCCGGTACTCAAGATGATGAGCGACTCACCAGCCATTCCAAGCACCGATGCCTCGGCCAAGGGTCAGGCGGCCCGGCCTCACGCCGCATCGCAGTCAGGGCACGACGGGGGCACTAGCCCCTGGCAGGACGGGGGCAGTGGCGCACCGGGGCCGGGCGAGGACACCGAAACCTGGGCCGAGGGCGTCAAGGACTACTACCGCCATGTCGAGTTCTACGACTGGGTCGAGGTGGCCGACCACTTCCGCGGGCCCGAGACGCTCTTCCATCGCAGCCGCGCGCGCGACATCCGCCGGATCGTCGCAAAGCACGCAGCTCCCGGTCATCCGATGCTTGACGCGGGCTGCGGCACGGGCCTGAACCTGCGCAACCTGCCGGAGGGCTCGGTGGGGCTCGACATCAACCCACGCCACGTCGCCGTGGTCGAGGAGCGCCTGCCCAATCACACGATCGCCCTCGGCGACGTCGAGGAGATGCCCTTCGAGGACGGTGCCTTCGGCAGCGTGCTCTGCACCGAGATCATCGAGCACGTGCCCGACCCGCTGCGGGCACTGGCGGAGATCCGCCGTGTGCTGCGTCCCGGGGGCGTCCTTATCGGGTCGGTCCCAGCGAAATCGCTCGTCTGGCGCCTGCGGTTCCTATCGGTCACCTGCCCGGGCGAGGAGCCCTTCCACACCGAGTACCGCCGCCACGAGCTCGCCACCCTGCTCCAGACGACGTTCGAGGTTCTAATGATGCGCCGCTCGCTGCAGCGCCTGAACCACTACTTCGTGGTCCGCAAGGGCTGACTGGGAGCTCCGCGTCAGGCGCGGGAGGAGGAGGCTGAACGGCCCGCTGCCTCGTCAGACGCCATCGTCAAACCACCCGCCGCAGCCGCACGTTCGCGTGATACTCGACCGTCTCGACGATCGCGCGGTCGGCCTGGCGCAGCGCACGCTCGGGGGCGTCCGGAGCCTGCGCGAGCGGGTGTCCGAGCGCACCGACGAGGAACCCGTGCGCGGGCTCGGCCAGCGGGAAGGAGCCGGGCTCGCACGCTGCGCACACCATGCCGCCCGCCCTCGCCGAGAAGGCTCCGGCGAGCTCCTCCGAGCCGCACGCGGCGCACGCCGCGAGCTCGGGTAGGAACCCCGCAGCCAGCAGCAGCTTGATCCTGAACGCGAGCGCCTGGGCGCTCGTAGCCGCCGCAGGCTCACGATCGAGCAGCGCGAGCTCCTGGCAGAGCAGGTTGTAGGCGGCGCGGTTCGGCTCCTCGGAGTCAAACAGCCGCAGCACCGCCTCGCAGGCCTGGCCGGCGAGCGAGAGGGAGCGCCCGAGCTCACGCAGCCGTGCATGGGCATGGACGGTCTCGACGCCCGTCACGGTCATCAGTTCGCCGCGCCCCTCGTGCAGGCTGAGCTTGACGCGCGCGCATGGCTCAAGCCGGCCGCCGAAGCGCGAGCGCACGCGCCGCACGCCCTTTGCCATTGCCCCGACGCGCCCACGCGCGGCCGTGTAGAGGTGCAGGACCCGATCGGCCTCGCCGAAGCGGATCGAGCGCAGCACGACGGCCTCGGTTTCGACGGATCTGCCCATCCCTAGACTTTGGAGGCGATGGCGGACGCCAAGGTGCTGGTCTACACAACCGATCCGTGCGGCTACTGCAACGCCGCGAAGTCGCTGCTCCAGAGCCGCGAGATCGCCTACGAGGAGGTCGACCTGGCACGCGATCCCGAGGGCCGCGAGGCCCTGCTAGAGCGCACGGGCCAGGCGACGTTCCCTCAGATCCTGATCGGCGAACGTTCGCTCGGCGGCTTTCAGGAGCTGCTCGCGGCGGATCGCGAAGGGCGCCTCGGCGATCTGCTCGCCGAGGCCGCGTAGCGCCGCGCGTCGGCGCTACCGCCACTCTCGGCGCTGCTCGCGCGCCCCGCGCTCTTGGCGCGACGCCGCGGACGCGGCTGGCAGCGCTCGCAGGCGTAGGTCCCGCGCCCGGCAGCGCGCAGCTTGACGATCGTCCGGCCGCAGCGGGGACACGGCTCCCCCTCGCGGCGGTGCACGAGGAAGCGATCCTGAAAGGAGCCGCGCGCGCCGGCGGGATCGCGAAAGTCGTCGATCGTCGCGCCGCGGGCGTCGATGCCGGCCTCGAGCGTCGTGACGACGGCATCGCGCAGCGCGATCAGATCGCGGCGCTTGAGCGATCCGACCGCCCGCAGCGGATGGATGCCGGCCATGAACAGCGCCTCGTCGGCGTAGATGTTGCCGACGCCGGCGATCCGCTCCTGACTGAGTAGGAATGCCTTCACGGGTGCGCGCCGACCCGCGGCGAGAGCGCGCAGCGCCTCGGCGGTGAAGTCGGGACTAAGCGGCTCGACGCCCAACCGGGCGGAGAAG
>JBBSNQ010000080.1:0-6629 GCA_038232575.1 Solirubrobacterales bacterium
GCTCCTCGAACATGGCGCGGTCGTCCTCCGGCTCGGCGCCGAGCGTGGTCAGGAAGTTGCCCATCATCACGCCGTTCAGCCCCGCCTTGACCGCGAGCGGCTGGAGCTCGCCGAGGTTCTCGATCCTCCCGCCGCAGAGCCGGAAGAGGGCACTCGGCAGGATCAGGCGGAAGATCGCGATCCACTTCACGACCTCCCAGGGATCCATCAGCTCGCGGTCGCCGAACTTCGTTCCCGTGCGCGGGTTGAGCAGGTTGATCGGCACGCTGGTCGGGTCGATCCGGGCAAGCTGGAAGGCCATCTCGACCCGCTGCTCGCGCGACTCGCCAAGGTTGAGGATGCCCCCCACGCAGGTCTCCAGCCCGGCTTCCTCGACCGCCTCGATCGTTCTGATCCGCCCCTGGTAGCGCACCGTGGTCGAGACCTCGTCGTAGTAGCTCTCCGCGGTCTCGACGTTGTGGTGAACCCGTTGGATGCCGGCGTCCTTGAGTGCCCGCGCACGCTCGACGGACATGTGACCGACCGATGCGCAGCGCTTGAGGTTGGTCTGCTCGGCCACCAGCCGTGCCCCCTCGAGGATGTTCGAGAAGTCGCGCTTCGAGAGCCCCTGCCCCTGCGTGACCATGCAGAAGCGATGCGCGCCGGCCGCCTCGGCCGCTTGGGCGTGCTCGAGGATCTGCTCGGGCGACATCATCGCGTGCATCGGCGTGTCGGCCTCGGCGAAGCGAGACTGGGCGCAGAAGCCGCAGTCCTCCGCGCAGCCGCCAGACTTGGCGTTCACCAGCGAGCACATGTCGGTCGAGTCGCCGAAGCGCTCGACGCGCGCCGCGAAGGCGCGCTCGATCAGCCCCTCGATCTCGGCGTGATCCTCGATCTGACCGAGCGCTAGCGCTTCCTCGTAGCTGATGAGTGGCGGCACTCCGACCTCCCTCTGAAACCCGGACGCAATGCACGCTATGCGGCCCGTCGGACGGCTCCCTAGATGTCTAGCGCCCCTTCCACTGCGGCGGCCGCTTCTCGCCGAAGGCGCGCACGCCTTCCCTGAAGTCCTCCGAGCGAAAGCACGACTCGCGCAGGGCCACGAGCTCGCGCTCGAGCTCCTCGGGGAGGCGGGCGAGCTCCCCGCGCAGGGCGCGGAGCGCGCGCTTGTTGCCGCTGAGCGAGAGGGGGGCGCCCGCCGCGATCTCGCTCGCCATCGAGATGACGACCTCGTCGAGGGCGGCAGGGTCGACCACGTGGTTGAGGAGCCCGATGCGCTCGGCACGCGCTGCGTCCACGTTGCGCCCGGTGAAGAAGAGCTCGCTCGTGTGCGCCACGCCGCAGACCTCGATGAAGCGCCGCAGGCCCGTATGCGAGTAGATCAGGCCCAGCTTCACGGGTGGCATCCCGAGCTTGACGCCCTCCGCCGCGATCCGCATGTCGCAGGTCACCGCCAGCTCGAGCCCCCCGCCGATGGCGTGGCCGTTGATCTGCGCGAGCGTCGGGAAGGGATAGGCCTCGAGCGCGTCGAGCGCCTCGGTGAAGGGGTGGGCGACGAGCGACTCCGCGGCCTCCGCGAAGGCGTCATCGTCGGCGAAGTTGCCGATGTCATAGCCGGCCGAGAAAGTGCGCCCGGCGCCGGTCAGGACGAGGCAGCGGGCATCGAGCTCGCCGAGGATCCCGGCCAGCGCGTTGAGGGTCTCGTGATCGAGCGCTCCGCGCCGCTCGGGATTCGAGATCGTGAGACGCGCGACCCCCTCGGCGGGCTCCTCGAGCAGCAGCTTGCCGGAGGCGAGCTCCCGCCGCAACGGGCTACTCAAGGACGAGCAGCGTGTCGCCCTCGGATACCGCCTGGCCCTCGGCGCAGCGGATCTCGCTGACCCGTCCCCCGTCCTCCGCCTCGACGGGCATCTCCATCTTCATCGACTCGATGATCACGAGCGTGTCGCCTTCGGCGACCTCGCGGCCCACCTCGCACTCGATCTTCCAGATGGTGCCTGTGATGTGGGCGGCTACGTCGGTCAAGGCAAGGCCTCCAACTCTGCGGTTGCGCGCGCACGATAGCGGTGCGTAACGTACGCTGTGGTCGGGGTTAGGGAAGGCGAGGATGAGGAAGCAGGTATACAAGGACACGCGCCCGAAGGAGCACTTCGCGGGCTTCCACGAGCGGGTGCGCCGCGGCCGCCCGGACCTGATGTACGAGCTGGTCAAGCTCATCCTCACGCCCTGCCTGCTCGCCTTCTACCGCCTGCGCCACATCGACTCGGACGCCGTCCCGAGCACCGGCCCGGCGATCGTGGCGCCGAACCACTTCTCCTTCCTCGACCACTTCTTCGTGGCCGTCCTGCTGCGCCGCAGGGTTCAGTTCATGGCGAAGTCGCAGCTGTTCAAGCGCCCGATGCAGTTCGTCTACTCGCACGGCGGGGTGTTCCCGGTGCGCCGCGGCCACGGCGACGAGGAGGCCTTCAAGACTGCCCACGCCGTGCTCGACCGGGGCGGGGTCGTTGTCATGTATGCGGAGGGTGGACGCTCGCGCACGGGCGAGCTCGGCGAGCCGAAGGCCGGGATCGGACGCCTGGCGCTCGAGTCGGGCGCTCCGGTGGTGCCGGCGGGGGTCGCGGGCTCGGGCCGTGTGCGCAACTGGCGCCGGCTCGATTTCCCGAAGGTCACGCTGCGCTACGGCCGGCCGCTGCGCTTCGAGCGCGTGGCGGCTCCGACGCATGAGCAGGCCCAGGCGGCGTCGGGGATCGTGTTCGGCCGGGTCAAGGCGCTCTACGACGGGCTGCAAGAGGGTGGGCGCCGGAGCGCCGTGAAAGCTGCACGCGCGGCACGCAGGGGGGCAGCGGACGCCGCCGAGGCCGCGGGCCGCCTACCCGCAGCTGACTGACTACTCGTAGACCGCCTCGAGCGTGTGCCAGTGGTCGATGTCGTGGCCGGGCACGACCAGCGCGTCCGGAGTCTGCTCGACGTAGTGCTGGATCTCCTTCAGCGATCGCCGGTAGAGATGCTCGTCTTCGACCCGCCAGGGCAGGTGCGAGTCGCGCAGCGTGCGCATCGTGAAGACCGCGTCCCCAGTCAAGAGGGCCTCGCGCTCGGAGAGCCTGGCGATCACCGACAGGTGGCCGTGCGTGTGGCCGGGGGTGGCGACGAGCCGCACGCTGCCGTCGCCGAATAGGTCGACCGCGCGGCCGAAGGTCGCGAACGACTCGACCCAGTCGGCGTCGAAGTCGAGCGTGCGGTAGTCGAAGGCGTGATCGAACTGGCGCCGGACGTAGCCGTGCAGGGCCGCCCGGCGCTCGGTGGCGACCTCCCACTCGAGTCCGTCGAGGACGAAGGTCGCCTCCGGGAACTCCGACACGGCGCTCGCGTGATCGAGGTGCAGGTGCGTGAGGACGACCACGCCGATGCTTGCGGGGTCGACTCCTCTGGCTCGCAGCTGGTCGGGGAGGCTCTGCTCGAGCTCGACGCCCTTGAACAGGCGCGCGCCGAGGCGGCCGAGGTTCTGCTTCGGGTCGACGCCGACCGAGGGATGCAGGCCGGTGTCGACCAGCACGCGGCCGGCCCGCGGATGCTCGATCAGGAAGGCCACGATCGGCACCTTTACGAGCTCCTCGCGCGGTACGCCGAGCCCGAGCGCTCGCGCCCCCGCGAGCCGTCCCACGCCGCGATGGAGGAAGCCGGGCGGCGCGTCGACAAGGCCCGAGAGCAGCGGCTGCAGCCGCACCGTCGAGCCAAAGCGCCCGCCCGGCAGCGGCAGCTCGGCGAGCTGCGGCTGCGCCGCGGTGGCCATCAGGCGCCCTCCTCGAAGAACGGCAATGCGCGCTCGAGCACGAGCTCCGGGGCTTCCTCGGCGATGAAGTGGCCGACGCCCGGGACGAGCTCGACGCTCATGTGCGGCGCGTAGGCTTCGTAGCCTTCGAGCGCGCCCGCATCGATCGCGGGATCCTCGGTTCCGAACAGCAGCAGCGTGGGGGTCTCGAGCCGTTGCGAGCGGTAGGCGCCGCGCACGATCGGCAGCAGCTCACGCAGCAGAAAGCTGCGGTAGATGGCGGCGCTCGCCGCGGCGCGCGCCGGCTCGCGGAGCGCCGCTGAGAACGTGCCGAGCTCCTGCGCCGACCACGTGTCCCGTCGCGCGGCGCCGCCGCGGATCAGGCTCTCGACGAACGCCGGCCGGCTCGTGAGCAGCCGGGCGCCGAGGCCGGGCGCGGCGAGCACGAGCTGGTACCAGAGCCTGGGCAGCGCGCGCAGAAGGCCGCCCGCGCCGAGTGCCGGCCACGGGTGGAGGATGTTTAGCGCGAGGAAGCGCTCGATGCGCTCGGGATGGCGCAGGCAGAGCAGGAAGCCGGTGAGGCCGCCCCAGTCGTGCCCCGCGAGGCGCACGTGCTCGAGCTCGAGCACGTCGAGCAGGCCGGCTATGTCGGCCGCGAGCGTCTCCTTCTCGTAGCCCGAGGCAGGCGCGTCGCTCCAGCCGTGCCCGCGCAGGTCGGGGCAGATGACGCGGTAGCGCTGGGCGAGGCGTGGGATCAGATGGCGCCACATGTACCAATGCTGCGGCCAGCCATGGAGCATCACCAGGGGCTCGTCCTCGGGGTCGCCCGCCTCGCCGACGTGCATGTCGATCGCGCCGGCCCTGACGGTGCGGTGCTCGACGCCGTCGACGTGCGGGTACGAACGGCGCTGCGGGCGGGACGCGCCGGGCCCCGCGCGGACTGCCTCCGGGCGGGGCGTTGGCGGGCGGGGTGCGGTCGTCGGCTCGGGCACGCTCTCCGCCTAGGCCGCCGCCGGAAACCCGTCGAGACCCGGCGCGGGAACGTCGCCGAGGCCGGCCGCGCGCAACCGGCGCCGATGCACGGCTGCGACCCGGTCGAGCAGCTGCTGATCGATCGCTTCGCCCCAAGCTCCGATCGCCGCCTCGCCCTCGCTGACGATGGCATCGACGGCCAAACCGGACGCGCCGGCGTCCTGGAGGCAGCGGGCGCCGAAGCCGACATGCCAGCGCTCGTCTCGGACTACGAGCTCAAGGCCAGCACGCAGCCCGGGCAGGGGGAGCCGCTCGAGCAGGTCGCCGAGCGCGAGCTGACCCGCCGTCAGCACGATGCCCTCGAGCACCATGTGGTAGAGGCCGACGGCATCGCGCAGCTCTGCATCGCCGCGCGCGAGCTCGCGCGCGAGCTCGGGCAGCCGGACCTCGAAGTGGTCCACGAAGCCCAGGTCGAGCAGCCGCCGGAGGTGCTCCTGCCGAGCTGCCGGTGCCTCCCCCGGCACCCGCAGGACCTCGTTTGCGACGCGATCGAAGAAGCGGGCGTGGCGTGCCTCGTCGACGGCCTGGCCGCGGAAGCAGGCGGCGGCCTCGGGGTCGGAGGACGCGTCACCGAACGGGCCGAGCTCGCGCGCCACGCTCGCCTCTCCGATCCGAAAGCCGGCCACAAGCGTCATCACGCGCCTGCGGTCCGGCTCTTCGAGCGCCGGCCAGGAGAGCGCATCGGCGCGCAGGTCGAGCTCCGCCTCGTCCCACTGCGCCGAGGCGGCGAAGTCGAGAAAGTGGCGGTAGCTCGCGAGCATCGATTGAGCGGCGCGGACGGGCCGTCAGCTCGACATGCCCGTGAACTGCCCGCCGGTCACGTTGAGGACCTGGCCGTGGACGTAGTTCGACCAGGGCGAGCAGAGGAAGAAGACGCCGCCCGCCGCCTCGACGGGCAGAGCGGGACGGCCGAGCGGGATCGTCATCGCCCCCATCGAGCGCATCTGCTCGGGGATTCCAAGCTTGATCTCCTGACCGTCCTTGGTGAACGTCTCGGCGTTCTCCTTGGCGGCCGTCAGGCGCGTCTCGACGAATCCGAACGCGACCGCGTTGACGTTGATCTTGAACTGGCCCCACTCCTTCGCGAGCGACTTCGTCAGCCCCACGATGCCCGCCTTCCCGGTCGCGTAGTTGGCCTGGCCGGCGTTGCCCATCACGCCCGAGGTCGAGGAGATGTTGACGATCTTGCGGAAGACCTCGCGACCCTCGTCGCGCTCCTTCTTAGCCGGCTCGCGCAGGTGCGGCGCGGCCGCGCGCAGGAGCCGGAACGGCACGATCGTGTGAATGTCGAGCATCGCCTGGAACTGGCCGTCGGTCATGTTGTGGATCGTGCCGTCCCAGGTGTAGCCGGCGTTGTTGACGACGATGTCGAGCCCGCCGAAGGCCTCGACGGCGTGCTCGACGAGCTTGTCGGTTACGCCCTCCTTGGTGAGATCGCCGGCGAAGGCGACCGTCTCCCCCTCGATCTCGCCGGCGGTCTGCTCGGCGAGGTCTCCGTCGAGGTCGTTGATCAGCACCTTGGCACCGTGCTCGCAGAGCAGCTCGGCGGTCGCCCGGCCGATCCCGCGCGCCGAGCCCGTGACTATCGCCGACTTGCCATCGAGTACTCCCACAGGTCTATCTCCTTGGTCGGTGGTTGGCATGCACTTCCTGACTTGCGGCGGACCATGATGACGATCGCCTCCGGGTGGCGAGGTCAGGCGCGGGCGTGCGCTTCGCCTTCCGTGGCCAGCTGACGCTCGAAAGTCAGCCGCAGGCGCGGGTCGCGCCAGTCGCTGCCGCTCGGGGTCTCAAAGCGCACGCGCGCCCCTCGCCCGGCCAGCTCCAGCGTCGCGACGTGGTTCTCGTA
>JBBSNQ010000081.1:0-6599 GCA_038232575.1 Solirubrobacterales bacterium
AAGCCCGCGCTGAAGATCCCGAACAGACCGATCAGGATGTAGTAGTGGGCTGCGTTGGCGAGCGGGCCTTCGTCGCGGCCCCGGTCGATATGGAGCGAGATGTCCCAGTACATGCCGAAGAGCGCGGTAAGCAGCGATGCGGTCGCGAGCGCGGCTGGCAGGGCGACCCAGCCGGGCAGGCCCGAGCGCCGCTCGACCAGCGCGGCTGCCCATGCGAGCACGCGAACGCGGCCGCTGCGGTGGCCGATGCCGAGCGTGAGCAGCAGCACCGTGAGGATCAGCGCGCCCGCGGTGGCGATCAGGATCTCGTCGAGCGCCGCGCCCCCGGCGGGCGGGGCCGCTGCAAGCAGCCCCGGGAGATGCAAGGCATGTGTCGGTGCTACGTCGGAAAACGTTACGTCAGTTGACGTCATGCTCGTCACCATAGCACGTGACGTTGCATGGCGTCACGTCGTATTCGAGTAAGCTCGGGCGATGAACGAGCGGCCCCTGCGTTCAGTCAAGGGATCGGAGGAGGCGCAAGTGCCCGACGATGTCGGCGTTGCCGAGGACGAGGCCGAGGGCGCGAGCTCGCTTACGATCGACGAGCTCGCGCGCGAGGTGGGGATGACCGTCCGGACGATCCGCTCGCACCAGGCGCGCGGCCTGCTGCAGCCGCCTGAGGTGCGCATGCGTACCGGCTACTACCGCTCTCAGCACGCCGCGCGGCTGCGCCTGATCCAGGAGCTTCAGGCGGAGGGATTCAACTTAACCGGCATCCGGCGGCTGATCGAGCGCACGGGGGAGTCCGAGCAGCTGCTCGGACTCAAGCGGGCGGTGACGATGCCCTTCGAGACCGAGCAGCCCGAGATGCTGACCCAAGAGGAGCTCGCGAGCCGCTTCGGCAGCTACGCGTCGCCCAAGGCGCTGGCGCAGGCCGAGAAGCTCGGCATTCTGGTGCCTGTCGGCAACGGGCGCTACGAGGCCCCGAGCCCGGTGCTGCTGCGTGCCGCGGAGGAACTGATGGCGCGCGGGGTGTCGGTCTTCTCGGCGCTGTCCGTGTTCGAGCAGCTCGAGCGCCACAGCGAGGCGATCTCGCGCAGCTTCGTCAAGCTTTTCCTGGCGGAGGTGTGGCGGCCGTTCCAGGACGCCGGCAACCCCGAGTCGCGCGCGCCCGAGGTGATCGAGTCGATCGAGCGCCTGCGTCCGCTTGCCTCCGACGCGCTGCTGTCGGTCTTCCAGAAGACCATGACGCGCGAGGTCGAGTCTGCCTTCGGCGCCGAGCTCAGGCGGCTCGTGGGACGCCGCCGCTGAGGGTTGCGCCTGGCCCGTGGCGCCCGCGGCAAGGCATCGCGGCGCTGGCTGTGCAAGGCTCGAGTCGACAGCACACCCGACGAAGGAGGAGCGAGATGGCCGACAGCGTCTACCGCGTCAGCGAGATCATCGGTGTAAGCAGCGAGTCGTGGGAGGCGGCGGCCCAGAGCGCGGTCGCCACCGCGGCCAAGAGCGTGCGCGACCTGCGCGTCGCCGAGGTGATTCGTCAGGACGTGACGATCCAGGAAGGCGGCGCCGTCAACTTCCGCGTCCGCCTGGCGATGTCGTTCAAGTACGAGTCCAGCGAGTAGTCGCACGAGCGCAGGAGGGACGCCGGGGCGCTCGCCGCGCCGGCGCCCCACTCGCCCTGCGTGCTCGATAACGGACGTTATGGAAACCAGGAGGCGGCGATGAACGAGCCCGAGGTGCTCTGGACGCCATCGGCCGAGCGCGTCGAGCGGGCGGCGATCACGCACTTCGCGCGTGCACACGGCCTGCCGGGCGCCTACGAGGAGCTCTGGCGCTGGTCGGTCGACAACCTCGAGGCGTTCTGGGCGGCCGTCTGGGAGCACTACGAGGTCGAGGGCTCCTACGAGCGCGTGCTGGCGAGCCGGCAGATGCCGGGCGCGCAGTGGTTTCCAGGCGCCGAGCTCTCCTACGCCGAGCACGTCTTCCGAGACCGGCCCGACGAGGCGGTCGCGATCCGGCACGCCTCGGAGCTACGGCAGCTCGACCACTGGACCTGGGCGGACCTGCGGCGCGAGACCGCGCGTATCCGAGCCGGCCTGGCCGCACGCGGCGTCGGCCGCGGCGATCGCGTGGCCGCCTACCTGCCGAACATCCCCGAGACGATCGCGGCGCTGCTCGCGACGGCCTCGCTCGGCGCCGTCTGGTCGAGCGCCGCGCCCGAGTTCGGGGCGCGCTCGGTCGTCGATCGCTTCGCCCAGATCGAGCCGAAGGTGCTGCTGGCCGTCGACGGCTACCGCTACGGCGGGCGCGATATCGACCGCCGCGAGCAGAGCGAGGCGATCGCGCGCGAGATCGGCGCCGAGCTCGTCCTGCTCGGCTACCTCGATGGCACCGGCTGGCAGCAGGGGTTCCTTGCCGATGGGCCGCTCGAGTTCGAGCGCGTCCCCTTCGACCACCCGCTCTGGGTTCTCTACTCCTCCGGTACGACCGGCCTGCCGAAGCCGATCGTCCAGGGCCAGGGCGGGATCCTGCTCGAGCACTTAAAGAAGATGCACCTACACCTCGACGCGCAGCCCTCCGACCGCGTCTTCTGGTTTACGACCACCGGCTGGATGATGTGGAACTTCCTCGTCGGCGTCCTGCTGACCGAAGCCTCGATCGTCCTCTACGACGGCAGCCCGGCCGGCGAGGTCCTCTGGGACCTGGCGGCCGAGGCGGGCATCACGACCTTCGGCACCTCGGCGGCGTTCATAGGCGCCTCGATGAAGGCGGGCATCGAGCCGGCCAGGGGCCGCGAGCTCGCGATCGCGGCGGTCGGCTCGACCGGCTCGCCGCTCTCGCCGGAGGGCTTCCAGTGGGTCTACGACCAGCTTGGCTCCGACACGTGGCTGTTCTCGACGAGCGGCGGCACCGACGTCTGCACCGCGTTCGTCGGCGGCGTGCCGACGCTGCCGGTCCATCTCGGCGAGCTCCAGGCGCGCTCGCTCGGCTGCGACGTGCAGGCCTGGGACGAGCAGGGCGATTCGCTCATCGACGAGGTGGGCGAGCTCGTGATCGCCCAGCCGATGCCGTCGATGCCGGTCTTCTTCTGGGGCGACCCGGACGGTGAGCGCTACCGATCGAGCTACTTCGACACCTACCCGGGGATCTGGCGCCACGGCGACTGGATCGAGATCACCGCGCGCGGGACCGCGGTCATCCACGGGCGCAGCGACTCGACGATCAACCGCGGCGGGGTGCGCATGGGCACGGCAGAGATCTACCGAGCGGTCCTTGCGCTCGACGAGGTCACCGATGCGCTCGTGGTCGATGTGCCGCAGGAGGGCGCGGAGAACAGGATGCCGCTGTTCGTCGTGCTGCGCGAGGGCGCCGAGCTCGACGGGGATCTGGTTGGCCGGATCAAGGCACAGGTGCGCGAGTACTGCTCGCCGCGCCACGTGCCGGGCGAGGTCCATCGGGTCGCCGAGGTTCCGCGCACGCTGAGCGGCAAGGTCCTCGAGGTCCCCGTCAAGCGGATCCTCATGGGCGAGCCGCCCGAGCGCGCAGTCTCGCGTGAGTCGCTCGCGAACCCCGCGGCGCTCAACGTGTTCATCGGGCTCGGGGCGGACGCGCGCGCCAGCGCGAGCTGAGCGTCGCCCACCAGGCGATCGATGCCCCGCTCGCGCCCGGCGGCGGGATGACCACTAGGATCGCCCGCCCGCAGCCAGACGATCGGAGGGCACTTGCAGCAGAGCGAGCTGGACCAGGACACGCTTCGCCGGTTGGCGGAGCTCGCACCCGGCGAGGGTCAGGTTCTGAGCGTCTACCTCGACCTCTCGTCTTCGGAGTTCTCCACCGCGGCGGCGCGCGCGACCGCCGTGCATTCGCTCGTCGACGAGGCAGGGCGCCGCGCGAAGGAGCTCGACCTCACCCACGACGAGCTCGCCTGGCTGCGCGCGGACATCGATCAGGTCGGCAGCTTCCTCGAGAGCGAGCAGCTGCCGGTCAAGGGGGCGGCCGCGCTCGCTGTGTTCGCTGCGAGCGGTAGCGGCCTCTTCGAGGTCGTCACGCTTCCGAGGCAGGTCCCGTCGCAGGTCGAGATCAACGGCACCCCGTTCATCGAGCCGCTCGCCGATCTGGCCTCCGCCGAGCGCTGGGCGGTGCTGCTCGTGGACCGCCGCGAGGGCAGGCTGCTGCGCGGCTCGCGCGAGTCGCTGAGCGAGGTCGAGCGCTTCAGCGAGCTCGTCCACGCCTCGCCGAGGGAGGGCACAGGCACGCAGTCGCGCGATCAGCAGGCGGTCGATGAGGAGTCGCGCGATCATCTCAGGCGCACGGCCGAGGTGCTCTTCGAGCACTCAAAGCGCCGGCCCTTCGACCGGCTCGTTCTCGCGTGCCCGGAGGATCTTCACCGCGCGGTCAGCGAGAGCCTGCACCCGTACCTGCGCGAGCTGGTCGTGGGACACATCGACGCCCAGGTCGAGCACTCCACTCCGAGCGACGTGCAGGCCGCCGCGCTGCCCCTGATCGAGGCCGAGGAGCGGCGGCGCGAGCAGAGCGCGCTCGAGCGGCTGGCAGCGGGAGCAGGTACCGGCGAGCGTGCCGCGGTCGGTCTCGAGGCCGTGCTGGCGGCTCTGGCCGAGTGGCGCGTCGAACTGCTGCTCTACGAGCAGGGCTACGAGGCTGCGGGCGTGCGCTGCGAGCGCTGTGGCTGGCTCGGCACCGCGGCCGAGGAGTGTCCGGTCGACGGCGGAGCGGTTGCCGAGCTCGACGACGTGATGGAGGCCGCGATCGAGCTCACGGTGAGGCAGTCGGCCGAGATCGTCGTCGTGCGCGAGGGCGATCAGCTCGCCGAGCACGGCTCGATCGGCGCCGTGCTGCGGTTCTGAGGCGCAGCTGGATCGACGCCAGGCGCGACCGGCGCACTGGCTTGGATCCGCTTCGTCTGGCACACTGCGCCGCGTGGCCAAGCAGCGGCAGCAGCGCATGCAGTACAGGCAGGGGAATCTGGCCGCGATGGCCCAGCTGGAGGGCCGCACCGACGAGCAGCTGCTGAGCGAGTCGCGCCACCGCGCCGCCGCGCGCGCGATCCTCGGAGCCCGCGCTGCCGAGCGCTATGACGCAGCGCAGGCGCGGCGCTTCTACAACGAGGCGATGGTCGGCTGCCACCCACAGGAGCGCCCGGCGCTCAGGCAGATGATGAAGGCCTCGATCGCGCTCGCCGAGCGCCGGCCCGACGACCTGAAGATCGCCGTGGAGAAGCTGGGCCAGGAGCCGCCGTCGAGCCGCCAGCTGCTCCTGCTGCGCTTCATGGGCCTACTGACGCCTGCTTCCGGGGCAGGCTGGCTCGCGCGCGCCCGCGGCATCCTGCTCCTGCTGCTGATCCTGATCGCGCTGATCGCGGCCGGCTTCGGCCTCGCGAAGCTGATCGCGCTCCCGTTCGGCGGCGTCGGCCTGTGGACCGGCCTGCTGCTCGGGATGCTGATAGTGGTCCTGGTGCTCGGCGTACTCGCCCTCGTCGGGCGCAGGCGCCAGGCGAAGGCCAAGGCTGTGCGCGCCGGCCCGGGCTGACCGGACCGGGGCGCCGACCTCTCCCTCCAAGGCGCAAGCGGCGCGCCGGGCCTCAGCGCCAGGCAGTTCCGCTCAGGACTCGTCCACCGAGACGTCCTCGATCACGACGGGCTCTGTTGGGCGCTGGGAGCTGTCGCCGAGGCGGCCGATCCGCTCGACCACGTCGAGGCCCGCGGAGATCTCGCCGAGCAGCGCGAACTCGGGCGATAGCCCGACGTTGTCGCCGGTCACGACGAAGAACTGGCTGCCCGCCGTACCCGGGGGCTCGTTGGGGGACTTGGCCATCGCGACGATCCCCTTGTCGTAGCTCGTGTCCGACGGCGGCTCGTCGACGGTCTTGTAGCCCGGCCCGCCGGTCCCGGTTCCGGTCGGGTCGCCGCCCTGGATCACGAAGCCCGGCACGATCCGGTGAAAGACCGTGCCCTCGAAGAAGCCGTCCTTGGCGAGCGAGACGAACGATGCGGTCGTGTGCGGCGAGGCCTCGACGTCGAGGGCGATCGTGAACTCGCCGCAGTTCGTCGTGACGGTCGCGCTGTAGGAACGGTCGGAGTCAAGCCGCTTGCTCGGCTTCTTCTGGCCCCCGTCGCGCTTGGGCGGCGGGGGGTCGACCGGCCTGCAGCCTCCGGGCGAGCTGGCGCTGCCACCGCCGCGCTCAGCCGCGGGCCGGGCCTCATCTCCCCCGGCTGGCGAATCGTCGCCGCCACCGCCGCAGGCACCGAGCCCGAGCACGATCAGCGGACAGAGGAGCACGATCGCTCGTCGCACCTCTGCAAGCGTAACGGGAGCGGAGCGGCCGGCCGCAGGTCCGCTCCAGCGCCGGCCGGCGGCGGACGCAAGCTCGCAGCCGCTCCCTTCGGATGCGCCCGTGGTCGCCGGGCCGCGGCATAGGATCGCCTCGCCGCCGTGCCCCTCTCTCCCCTGGTATCCGCGTACGAGCAGCTCATCCTCGATCTGGATGGCACCATATGCGTAGGCGAGCAGCCGACGCCGGGCGCTGTCGAGGCGCTCGACGCGCTGCGCGCCGCCGGCAAGCGCATCAGCTTCGTGACCAACGATCCTCGCTTGGCCGT
>JBBSNQ010000082.1:0-6568 GCA_038232575.1 Solirubrobacterales bacterium
AGGTCGAGCATCTTGCGCAGCGCGTCGCCCAGCCGATCGAGCCGAGCGCGCTCGTCGACGCCGAAGATGGCGCGCATGATCACCTCGAGCGTTATCGCCTGCATCCGCGGCCTCAGGGGGAACGGCTCGTCGATCGGCCACGACTCGACCTGACGCTCGGTGATCTCGGCGATCAGCTCGCCATAGCGCTGCATGCGCTCGCCGTGGAAGGCCGGCAGCATCAGCTTGCGCTGGCGCATGTGCTCGGCGCCGTCGAGCAGCAGCACCGAGCGCGAACCCACGACCGGCTCGAGCACGGTATTGGCCTCGCCGGCGTGCAGCAGCTCGGGATCGCCCTGGAAGACGTCCTTGATCGCCGCGGGGTCGCTCAGCACGACGACATCCCCGAGCGGCAGGAGCCGCATCGTGAAGCAGTCGCCGTAGTCGCGCGTGCAACGCTCGAGCATCGCGACCGGCCGGATCGTCCAGCGCAGCGTCTGAACCACCGGTCGCGCCGAGGGACCGGGCGGGAGCGCCATCAGCCGGCCTGCGTCGCCGACGGGCGCGGTCCGGGAGCGGGGCTGGGTGATGGCTGCACGGCTCCGGGGACCTTATATAGTCGCGGCGTGCGCTCGGGAGGAGGCTCCGCCGGCGAGTCCGGCCCGCCGCCGAGGCGCCGCAGGCCGCGGGAGGACGGCACGCCGCGGGAGGAGGGTGGGGCTCCACCCGAAGGTCGCACTCGGAGGGAGGGCGCGGAACGTCCCGCCGCGTCCATTCCCGCTCAAAACGAGGGTGCAAAGAAGGGTTCGGAGGGGACAAGGAGGGCTCCGCCGGATGGGACTGGACTTAGGGGGCGAGCATCCGGGCCGCCCGGTGACTCGCAGGACGGCGTACGCGGTTCGCGCGACCCGGCGCGCTCGCGCGAGGCGAGACGTGCTCGCGACGCAGAGTGGCGCCGCAGCGCGGGCGGTGCTGGCGAGAGGTCCGGCGCCCGCGAGACGCCTCCCCGCGACACGGCGCCCGCCCGAGACACGACCCGCCCCCGCGATACGAGCCGCCCCCGCGACGGGACCCGCCCCCGCAACGGAACCCGTCCCCGCGACACGACCCGCTCCCGCGACACGCGCGACGGCCGCCGCCCGGGTGCGCCCGGCTCAGCTCGCGACCGGTCCGATCGACCGGCGGCGCTCGCTCAAGCGAGCTCGAGTCGGGGCGCCGACCGTCGGCGCGCTCTCTGGTCGCGTCTCGCGCTCGGGCTGGTGCTGCTGGCGGTCGTCGGCGCCGGTGGCGGTCTGCTCTGGCTCGCCGTCGGCGACGGGCCTGTGCGTTGGGCCAGCAGCTTCGAGTTCCTCCCCAGGCTGAACCGCGAGCCGGCACGCGCGGCTCCGGTTCCGCCTGTGCCCGAGCTCCCGCGCGGGGGCCGCCGCATCCTTCCCGACTATCGCGTGGTCGCCTTCTACGGCGCGCCGCAGGCGGACGAGCTGGGCGAGCTCGGCATCGGCAGGCCGAGCGAGGCCGGTACGAAGCTGAACCGCCAGGCAAACGCCTATCGCGGCAAGGGCCGCCTGCCGGTGATGCCCGCGATGGAGCTGATCGCGACGATCGCCAACGCCTCTCCGGGCGACGACGGCAAGTACCGCACGCGCCAGAAGAAGCGCTTGATCCGCAACTACCTGAAGGCCGCGCGCGAGGCGCAGGCCATCCTGATCCTCGACATCCAGCCCGGGCGGGCCGACTTCATGGACGAGGTGCGGGCGCTGCGCGAGTTCCTCGAGGAGCCGGACGTGAGCATTGCGCTCGATCCCGAGTGGAGCATGGATCCCGGCGAGGTTCCCGGGCAGCAGATCGGGTCGACCGACGCGCGCAAGGTCAACCAGGTCGCCGACTACATGTCGGGGATCGTGAGGGAGAAGAACCTGCCGCAGAAGGTGCTGCTGGTGCACCGCTTCACCGCCGAGATGATCGAGAACGAGCGCGACATCGAGCCGCCGCCCGGGATCGCGGTGGTAGAGAGCGTCGACGGCTTCGGGGGTCGCGAGGTCAAGGCCGACAAGTACCGGGCGTTCACCCGCGGCAAGGAAGGGCTCTACGAGGGCTTCAAGCTCTTCTACAAGGAGGACACGAACCTGATGGGTCCGCGCCAGGTTCTGAACCTCGAGCCGCACCCCAACCTGGTCATCTACGAGTGAGCTGCTCACCGCGGCCGTCGCGCTCACGCACTGCTCACCGGCCGTCGCGCTCGCGCACGGCTCGCCGCGCGCCGTGCTCACGAGCTACTCGCCGAGCACCTTGATCACCAGCCGCTTGCGCCGCCGGCCGTCGAACTCGGCGTAGAAGACCTGCTGCCACGGGCCGAGGTCGAGGCGGCCCTCGGTGATCGGCAGGATCGCCTGGTGGTGGACGAGCATGTTCTTCAGGTGCGCGTCGCCGTTGTCCTCGCCGCCGCGGTGGTGGCGGTAGTCGCCGGGGTCCGGCGCGAGCGCGCGCGCGACGTCGTTGGCCGGCTCCTTCCAGCTCGGCGGGGCGAGCTTGTCGAGCCATTCGAGCGCGTCCTCGAGGATGCCCGGCTCGTCGTCGTTCACCCACACGCCGGCGGTTATGTGCATCGCCGAGACGAGCACCATCCCCTCGCTGACGCCCGCCTCGTCGACGGCGCTCTGCACGTCCTCGGTGATCCGCACGAGCTCACGTCGCTGCTCGGTCTCGAAGGTGCGGTAGACGGTGTGGGACCTCATGGGCATCTCTCCTCCGTCGGAAGATGCATTATGCGGTACAACTTCGCGGTGCGCTCGTCACCGAGTTGGCGTGACCGGACCCTGGTGTTCGTTGGGCCGGCCGCGCTCTTCGCCATCGTGGCGCTCGTGATCGCCGGCTTCCTTCTGGCCGGAGCCGAGGCCACGCGCAGGGCAAGCTACCTGCTGGCGGGTGCGATCGTCCTGGCGATACTTGCCGCCGGCGCGGGGTGGCTGACCGATCGGCGGCGGCTGAAGCGCCTCGCCGAGCAGGCGGGCGAGACCGATGACCGGATCGAGGAGGCCCGCAAAGAGGCCGCCGAGCGCGAGCGCGAACGCGATCAGGCACGCCGCAGCGCGAGCGAGCGCGAGAGCGAGCTCGAACGCGAGCGCAGCGTGCGCGGTCGCCTCGAGCGCGCGCGCCGCGTCGAGCACGAATGGGCGCGCGAGCTCCGGGGCCAGCTCATGAGCATGCACCACGAGCGCGGCAGTCTCGGCCGCACCGACGATGTGCCTGCACTTGTCCTGCGCACGGCGGTCGAGCTCGTCGAAGCCGACAAGGGGATTCTCCTCGCCCACGAGGACGCCGAGGGCGATGGCTGGCTGGACCTCGTGGCCCACCAGGGGTTCGACAGCGATCCGACTCGGAGCGTGGTGGCCGAGCGGTTCTCCCGCGAGGTGATCGCGCGCGACGCTGCCGTTCGAGAGGAGGATCCCGAGCAGCCGGAGGAGCCGACGGCCGCCGACCAAGAGATCGACAACCTCGTGGCGATCCCGATCTACATTCACGACCGCTTCCGCGGCGCGGTGGTGTGCGCCAACCGAGAGGGCGGCTTCGGCGACTACGACGAGCAGGTGCTCCTGTCGCTCGGGGACCACGCCGCCGCGGTGCTCGACTCCTCGCGCCTCCAGGGAGAGCTGCGGAGCTCATACCTGGCCACGATCCGCATGCTGGGGGAGGTGCTCGAAGCCAAGGACCCCCTCCTGCGCGGGCACTCCGACGACGTCTCCGGCTATGTCTCGGCCGTGGCCGAGCGGATCGGCCTGCCCGCCGATGAGAGCGAGCGACTGATGTTCGGCTCACTGCTCCATGACGTCGGGAAGATCGGAATCTCCGAGCGCATCCTCTTAAAGCCCGGGCCGCTCACCCGCGAGGAGCGGGCGGTGTGCGAGCTACACCCCCGGATCGGGTACCACCTGATCCAGCACGTGCCGGCGCTCAAGCAGATCGCGCCCGCCATCCTCCATCACCACGAGCGCTTCGACGGTGACGGCTACCCTTCGGGGCTCGCCGGCGAGCAGATCCCGCTCGCGGCTCGCATCGTGTGCGTGGCTGACTCCTTCAGCGCGATGACCGCCGAGCGTCCCTACCGGGGGCCGATGTCGAGAGATGACGCTTGCGAGGAGCTCGAGCGCTGCTCCGGGGCCCAGTTCGATCCCGAGGTCGTGCGGCTGTTCGTGGAGGAGGTACGCGGCGGCTCCGGGGCCGGGCCCGCATCGACGCCGCGGCTGCTCGACGATCCCGAGATCGCGGTGCGCCGCAACGGTGATGAGCCGCTGCTCGGCGCGGACTCCTTCGCGGTCACCGACAACCTCACCCTCCTCTACTCCCACCGTCACCTGCTCGAGACCGCGCGGAGCGAGGCCGAGCGTGCCTCGGTCCAGAGTTCGACCTTCTCGGCGCTCGTCGTCGAGCTCACCGAGATCGCCGAGCTCAACGAGCGTGAGGGGTACGCGGAGGGTGACCGGTCGATCGTCATCGTGGCGCGCGGCCTGGAGCGGGTGGCGGCCCGCGCGGGGGGTACGGCAGCGCGTCTCGGTGGCCGGCGCCTCGGTCTGCTCGTCGCGGGTGCCGGGGAGGAGGACGCCGCCCGCCTCGGCGACGAGCTCGCCCGCGAGCTGGACGGCGGGCCAACTCTACGCATAGCGCACGCTACCTGGCGCTCCGGCGAGCGCGGATCCGAGGTGGTTCAGCGGGCTCGCCTCGGGGTCCGTCCAAGCACGCCCGCTTCGTAGCTCATCGCGGCTCCGCCGCCTCCCAGCGACTCGCCCGCGCCGACGTGCGGGGCCCACTCAAGGCGCTTATGCGTCATCCTTGTCTAGGGTCACGAGCGAGGAGAGGTCGTGGGCGTAGGTCGCTTGATCGAGGAGATCGTGGGAATGGTCGGCGAGCAGCACGTGCTCACCGACCGCGACTGTCTGCGCACGTATGAGTCCGACGGCCTCGCGCACCTGAGCGCGACGCCGGGGGCGGTCGTGCTGCCGGAGTCGGGCGAGCAGGTGCGCGAGGTCGTGCGGGCCTGCCACCGCGCGCGGGTGCCGTTCGTCGCGCGCGGCGCCGGGACCGGGCTCTCCGGCGGGGCGCTGCCGGTCGAGGAGGGCATCCTGATCGCGCTCTCGCGCATGACCCGCATCCTCGAGGTCGATCTGGAGAACCAGCGGATCGTGGTCGAGCCGGGCGTGACGAACGTCGCCGTCTCGCGCGCCGTCGCGCCCGGGCACTTCTTCCCACCGGATCCCTCGAGCCAGATCGTCTGCTCGATCGGCGGCAACGTGGCCGAGAACTCTGGCGGCGCGCACTGCTTCAAGTACGGCTTCACGACCAACTACGTGACCGGCCTCGAGGTGGTGCTCCCGAGCGGCGAGGTCGTGCAGCTGGGGGGCGGCGAGCTCGACCGTCCCGGCTACGACCTCGTGGGGGCGTTCGTCGGCTCGGAGGGGACGCTCGGCGTGGCCACGAAGATCACCCTGCGGGTCGTGCCCGTGCCCGAGCACGTGCGCACGCTCGTCGCCTTCTTCGAGACCACCGACGCCGCCGCCGAGACGGTCTCCGGCCTGGTCGCGGCGGGAATCGTGCCCGGCGCGATCGAGATGGCCGACCAGCTCTGCATCCAGGCCTGCGAGGAGGCCACCGGCGTCGGCTATCCGACCGACGCGGGCGCCGCGCTCACGATCGAGCTCGACGGCTCGCGTGCGGAATGCGAGGCGCACTTCGACAACGTCGAGGCCATCTGCCGGGAGAACGGCGCCACGGGCATTCGCGTGGCCGCCGACGAGGCCGAGCGCGAGCTGATCTGGAAGGCGCGCAAGGCCGCCTTCGCCGCGATGGGCAGGCTCGCTCCGAGCTACTTCGTCCAGGACGGCGTGATTCCGCGCACGCGGCTTTCAGAGGTGCTGCGGGAGATCGCGCGCCTCGCGCAGGATCATGGTCTGCGCGTGGCCAACGTCTTCCATGCCGGCGATGGCAATCTGCACCCTCTGATCTGCTACGACGTCGCTCGCGAGGGGGAGGCCGAGCGCGCCGAGGAGCTGAGCACGCGCATCGTCGAGGCATGCCTGGCCGTCGGGGGCTCGATCACGGGCGAGCACGGCATCGGCGTCGACAAGAAGGCGCAGATGCCGAAGATGTTCGGCGAGCCCGACCTCGCGACCTTCCAGAAGCTGCGCTGCGCGTTCGACCCGGACGGGCTCGCGAACCCCGGCAAGCTGATGCCGACCCCGAGGCTCTGCGGCGAGGTTCCCGGCCCCTATCGCGTGCACCCGCTCGAGACCGCCGGCCTGGCCGAGCGCTTCTGAGGCGGGCGAGTGATGGTGGCGTCCGTGGAGGCCGAGATCGCAGGAGTGCCGGCCGAGCGACCCGGCTCGCGCGAGGAGCTCGCCGAGCTGCTCGGCCGCAGCGCGGCGGAGGGCGCGCGTGTGCGTCCAAGGGGCGGCGGCACGAAGCTCGGCTGGGGCTCACCGGCGTCCGCCGACCTAGAGGTCTCGACGCTCGGGCTTGACCGCACCGTCGAGCACAACGCCGGCGACCTCACCGCCGTGCTCGAGGCGGGCGTTCCGCTCGCGCGGGCTCAGGCTGC